>JAEYZS010000290.1 GCA_023427925.1 Pseudomonadota bacterium
GTGTGGGAGTCACCGTGATTAACTGTAACACCATCTAAAGTACATGATGTTGGACTTGCTACAGAACATGAAGAATGGGTGTATGATCCACTCAACGTACCATCGTTACATGTTCTTTGTTCAGACTGACAAGATTGACCAAACGCTACTGAAGAGGCCTGGAAGGCCGTTACAGAGCTATTATGTGTTAGTGTTCCTCCCCCCAAACTTACCGGTATCGAGCAAGTTGAGCATTCACCGCTACACACCTGCGAGTCTTGGGGACGAGTTCCGGTGCAATTGGAATCATCAACAATATTCCCGTCACTATCTTCGCATTGAACAGTTCGAGCTTGCGTACCTGAAACACCACAACTGAGTGTCGAGCAAGCTCCCCAAGAGCTGGACTTCCATTGATATCCGCTTCCCTCAGAGGGAAGTATAATCAATTCAGTTCCAGACAAACATCCCATTTGAAACAAGAGGATCGTCGAAAGAGCGACGAATTTTACCACTAGATTAAGATTCAACTTAACAAACACCGAACCCATGTTACGTTATCGGAAACTTGTATGATTATTTATAGTTAGAACGAAAATCTCATCGTGAAACCTGAGCCTCGAATCGCAATGAGACAGAATCTATATCAAATTAATACGTTTAAATTCAATTCGTTTAACTCTTAGGTGTCTTCTTATTGAAACACTTTAGAATGAAGATCCTTTTTCCTTTAAAAATTCTATTTCTTCTGGTGTCGACTTTCGATTGAGGACTTCGTTACGGTGTGGAAATCTCCCAAAGCGCTTTATAATTTTATAATGTTGGATCGCATAGTCCAAGAACATTGAGTCCTTGCTTGATTCCTCGTGGAGCCGAGTAAAAAACTTTACCGAATCTTCTTGGTCAGAAAGATCTTCGCTGTGTTCCAGCGGTAAGTAGAGGAATGCTCTTTCCGGAGTTGACAGCTTTTTGTCATATCCTGCAAGTAGTGATTTTTTTGCAAGCTTACGAGCCAACACGTCTGTTTCAAAAGCTTTCTCGGTTCCTCGGAACATATTTCGAGGAAATTGATCAAGGACAATAATCATAGCAAGAGCGCTTTGCGGAGTATCCTCCCAGCCAACTTCTTTCTCTGATTTTAAATCCTCATAAATTGTTAAAAAATTTTTACGAATAAGAGAATCAAATTCAGTACTTTTTAAAAACCATTTATCCGCGTTTTCTTTGAACCAAAAATCGAGAATTTTATGATAGCTCATACACCATCTCCCTGCTTTTGATATGTTTTATTCACCAAAAAGACCTTTTGTAAATCACTATATGGTGTTAAGTTATTAACAAATCGATTACACAGGGGAATATATGAGTCAAATTAGAGCTAGTCATATTTTAGTTGATCATGAGCACGAAGCATTAGATTTAATTTCTAAGCTGGAAGGCGGAAAAACTTTTGAAGAGCTCGCACAAAAATTTTCAAAGTGTCCCTCTGGTGATCAAGGTGGAGATCTGGGTTTCTTCAAAAAAGGAATGATGGTTCCCGAATTCGAGATTGCTGCTTTTGATTTAAAGCCTGGTGAAATTTCGTCTCCGGTAAGAACACAATTTGGTTACCACCTCATTAAAAGAACAGAATAGTATCTTAATTTTTTATTTCAGATCAATAAATGAAAGCAACAATTGCTATCCCAAGTTTAAAACCATTATCCTAATGAATTTTTCCATCGATTCGCGGTCTAATTAAGAACGGAAAAACTTTTATAAACAGTATTGTAAATGCAACGGCCCACATTAAGCCTGCCATAGATATCCACTTTGTATACATTTCTGGCCAAAGCAATGGCAGGACAAGTCTAAATAAAGCGGCAATGATTATACTGAAAATAATAACTTTATCCCAACCTAGGAACTCTGGCTTTCTTCCGGTATGACCTTTTGATATACGTATCATCATACTAGGGATCACAATGCCCATACACAAAAAGGTAAAAACATGTAGAGAAAATGTAGCATGGCTCCACACTTCTTTGCTTTTTAATAGCTCGAATATCAAGTGCAGTACAATACCAAGATAACCAAGGTACATAGTTGCATTTCCAAATTTCTGAAAACCCCGATGAGGTTTCCAAATTAACCATCTCAGTAGCAACAGACCTGCGGCGACTGCAAGTAGCATCGAGCCCAGCGCAGTAGGAAACCAGCTCTGAAATATACAAATTGCAACAAAAGCTTTAATTGATAAGTCCAGAATTGAATTTCGATAGAGGTTTATCCCCTCGGTGGATTTCATAAACTGAGTCATAGTTCTTTCAAACATCACAACAAAAGCTAGCCTGAATAAACCAACCGTCATGCTCACGCCGTGTGAATAATATTTGTCTGAGATTAAAAGATTTTTTGCTAATACTATAAGTATGAGAAGTATTACAAAAAAATAATTGTCACGAAAGGAATCCTTTTCTCTGTTGCGAAGGAGAGTCCAAATAATATAAGCACCGCAAATCACCGTAAATAAACTCAAACCGATATGTGTCACTATAGGGTGGAGAGGGATGGTTCCATAAATTATACATCTCTCTATCAACCAAAGTGTTACAAGAGCCATAAGT
>JAEYZS010000035.1 GCA_023427925.1 Pseudomonadota bacterium
ACATCTGTGTGCTATTTAATTACATTCAAGCAAGCTACTTATTCGATATGCTTGAAAATTATGACATAGATAAATCTTTCCCAAAGCCCATTAAGCCAATTGAATTTGTAAATTTTTTAAGTGGCTCCAACGAGACCTCCCATACAAGACCGGTTGAAGATAAGGCTCTATATTCAGATCGACGATATAAGCTCTTAATTGCTGAAGATTCTGCTGATAACAGGACCCTTCTTGAAATCTATTTGGAAAAGCATTCAGTGGATATTTATTTTGCGGAGGATGGAAAAAAAGCAGTAGAGTTGTTTCAGCAGCAAAAGTTTGATATAGTCTTCATGGATATACAAATGCCCGAAATGGATGGCATTACGGCGACCGGCTTGATAAGAGAAATTGAGAAAAAGCAGAATTTGCGTCCGGTTCCGATTCTTGCTTTTTCAGCTCATAAGCCAAATGAAATTTTTAACGAACAGGATAAAGTTCTTTTTACTGACTTTGTATTAAAACCGATAAACGCTAGTATAGTGAGGACAAAATTGAAAGAATATCTAAAATTCTCAGACCAACCAGAAGATAAATCAACAGCTGTTAATACGAACGAAAATGCGGAATTTGATGTTTCAGATCTTATTCCTTCTTACTTGGAAAGACGGTCCAAGGAAATTGAACAAATGAATGAGTACATTCAAAAAAATGATCTCACTGGTTTAGTGAGGATCGGGCATCAGCTTAAAGGTTCCGCAAAAAGTTATGGTTTTGAAGAGTTAGGAGACCTAGGTAGTCAGCTTGAGCAATTCGCGCAAAAAAATGAGATAGCTCGAATCCACGAAGTCGTTTCTCAGATTTCGCAAAAAATATCTGATTATAGAAAAACATATCTCAATTAATACGGGATTGAGACAAAAGCCCCGTGTTTCGTGTTGAATAAGTCACATATGGAACACTTTTTTATAGATCTAATCACATTTCATTTTGATACTGAGCCTCAGTAAAATTCTGTGAGATACTTATCAAGTACAGTCAATTTTCTTTGATTACTGGAGGAGGTAAGCAATGAATTTTCAGCAAATGATGGCCGCAGAATCTTCATCAACAGAATCTTCTGAGCTCACACAACATCTCGAACGAATTCTAAATATAAAAGAGTATAAACCAAAAGTTCTTGTCGTAGAAGATGATCTCGATATGGTAGAGATTGTGGAAAAGATCTTAAAGTCGATTAATCCACATACTGAAGTCAGTTGGGCAAGCAGTGCAGAAGAGGCCCACTTTAGACTCCATAGTCAGAAGATCCATAATTGGGATAGTCCCTATGATCTGATTATTGCCGATATATTTTTAGAAGGTGATGAAACAGGTTTGGATCTATTCAGAAAGTGCCAAGGGCTATATCCAGATATTCCCTTTATAGCCACATCTAGTACATCTATCGATAAGTTCTATAGCAAGTATGGTTTCAGTAAAATTCCTTTATTCCTGGCTAAGCCAGTGCAATACAGCGAATGGAAATCCATACTACAGGATTTACTTTAACTTAGGTATCCTTTCACGATAAAATTTCAATCCCAAAGCCCAGTCTACCCCTAAAAGAGCCCCTGATCAGGGGCTCTTTCCTATTAATGCTATTTTATAATCCTTCCAATCTCCCGATAAGAGCCTTGGATGGGTAACTCTCAGAATAAGACAACAAACTGGCTTCCACCGGGTTCCTTAGTGTATGTAGGAACTCAGGAGAATTCTAAAGTTAAAGTCAATATCATTGACTACAAGGAAGACTATTATTCAGAGTTGGAAGCGCAGAGTATTGAAGATTGCAAAACCAACACCGAGGAACAAGACACAGTCACATGGGTAGATATTCAAGGATTAAATGATACCAAAACGATCGAAGAAGTCGGAAAGTATTTTGGAATTCATAAAATGTGGCTAGAGGATGTTCTCAATACTGAACATCAACCCAAAGCCGAGGAGCTTGACGATATATTATTTATTATCATTAAAGCTGTTCGATTTGATGAAAAGCTTAATTCGCTAGAGTATGATCAGGTGAGTTTATTCTTAGGTAAAAACTTTGTCATGTCCTTTACTGAGAATGCGACTGATATCCTTGAGCCAGTGAAAACAAGAATTCGTCAAGCCAAGGGTAAGATCAGACAGGCAAAAGCTGACTACCTATTTTATGCTTTAGTGGACTCTATCGTTGATCAATATGTTAGCGTCGTAGGATTTTTAGGGCATCAGATCGAAGACCTGGATAGTCAGATGAACTTAGAAGTGCAAGACAAACACTTACAAGAAATTCGTCACTTTAAAAATGAACTTATTTATCTGAGAAAAGCGGCTTTGCCTATTCGAGATTCAATTGGTTTAATCGCTCGCTCAGAGCTTGATGATATAGAAGCAAAAACAAAAATGTACCTTAAAGACTCATACGAGCATGCATTACTTGTGGTTTCTCAGCTGGATTTCTATAGAGAGATGATCAATAGCTTATCTGAATCCTATAATCAAAACATGAATAAGAAGTTAAATGAGGTATTGAGAGTTTTAACTATCTTTACTTCTGTATTTAGTCCACTCACTTTTATTGTGGGGGTTTACGGAATGAACTTTAAAAACCTGCCTGAACTTGAATGGAAAAATGGCTACTTCTTTGTTTGGGGAGTCATGTTAGCGATAGCGACACTCATGCTCGTTCTATTTAGAAAGAAAAAATGGATATAAAAAACGATTGTCCTTTGCAGACAACCGTTGATTTGCATTTAGAATTGGCATCATTTATACCCAACTGCCAATTGAGATAGTTTTCTCACTAGCTCCTGAGCGTCTTCTTTTCTTGGTATTTCGATCATTTCATTACGATAGAGAATTTCAATGTCTAATTCGGAGGCTCTTGCAAATAGAAGCTCAGCATCCCTCACTGGCCACCACTCATAAAGGGCATAAGAAATCGGGTGGAACATAGAATACAAACCCAGAATATGAATACCTTCATTCACATATCTCATAAATAAACCTTTATCCGGGTCGATAAATGATGAAATGTAAATCGACAGGAATAAAAACGAAAGACCAATAAACAAAGATCTAAACGCCACTTTAAACACATGACGCTTTTCAGATCGTTTGAGTTCAGCTTCATACTCAAAGAATTTTCTTATAGCTTCCTTAAGTGCTGTTTCGCTCGCATCATGAGTGCGAGGCTGAGAAATATAGATTTTAAGCTGTGCAGGCTGATCCTCTGGGAGTTCTCTTAGAGAAGTTGCGATATACTTAGCAGCATCTTCATCCAAATCTTTTTCCCTAAATGGCGCAGGATCACGACCATCAAACAAGTGATCAGTGGTTTTGATTGTCATTTCAATTGTGTTTATGCCGTTAATTTTTTTATAACGTCTTGCTCGTGGTTTGTTGTTGTTAAAAAACATAAAATACTCCAAAAAATTATTAAGATAAGCTTCTATCTCAGATGAGTTAGATCTTTAAAATGTTCTATTGTTATCTAGTTGACGAAGTGAACGCAGCTCGACCGACTTAGGGGAAGCTAACCACCAGAGTAAATCTTAAGATTTAGAATGGATAATTTCATAAATACCATCCCGGTTAATGCGTTTGCTTGGTAGGTGGTTCTTCAATAAACCACCATTCGATATAAATAGTATAGCATACTGTTTTGAGATAGAAAAGTCCTGTCTCAGTTTTAGATATAGCGTAAACATGTTTAATTGTTTTTAGGAAGGTTTATAATCGATTTATAAATTTGTTTTAAAAACAAATCTATTTCAATCCAATTGCACTTAACCATTCGGGAGTCGGGTCTATAATACGTCTAGAATTCAAATCAAAAAGCGCATAAGTGAATACTGCAATAGCTGCTTCTTCGCCTCGAGAATTGATAATTTTTTGATCTATATAACCAATTTTTCCATCGTGCTTTTTGCAACAAGTGATGATCTTAATTTTCTCCCTTAATTTTAACTCTTTTCTAAACTTTAAATTTACTTCAAGAATTACGGGGCCAATCTTTTTTGCCATGATATCTTTTAGTCCAAACCCGCTTTGAGTAATTAGCTCCCATCTCGCTTCCTCAAGGATTTCTAGATATTTTGCATTATTCATATGTCCAAAGGTATCAAGGTGTGACTCTTTAACCATGAGTTCGTATTCATAAATTTTCATATGCGCTCCAAAGTCTTTACTTCTAAAGATCATACATTTAAGATAGTACCAATGCAAAGGTAACTTGGAAAACATGATAGACTTTAAAAAATTTGATTTTCACGAAGTTGTAAAACTTCCCAAATCCTATGAGATATATGATTTTACCAAAGGGTATGATGAAAATCGGTTGCTCGCAATGCCTTACGGAATTGGTAAATACAACGAAAAGCGAGTGAATATGTATAGTGGTCCGCTCTATAAAGACCAAAGAGATATTCATATAGGTATAGATATTGGCGCCCCCATAGGAACTCCCATACACGCTTTTTATGACGGCGAAGTATTTCTTTTTGCACACAATTCAATGCCTTTAGACTATGGATACACTTTAATTACAAAGCATACTCTAGACGGAGTAGATATCTTTGCTCTACATGGTCACCTGTCCAAAGAGTCCATTGCTAATAAAGCAATAAGCCAAAGAATTAAGAAAGGCGAGGTTATTGCTTGGATAGGTGATAGAGATGAAAACGGAGGATGGAACCCTCATTTGCATTTTCAATTGTCGTATCAAGAGCCCGAAGTTTGCGATATGCCTGGAGTAGTAAATTCTAAAAAACTAGAAGAAGCGTTAAAGATTTATCCCGATCCACAGTTAGTTTTAGGAAAACTATACTAATTTTAAAATTCTCAATTATGAATAATAACTGGGAAGCCTAAAATCTGTTGAGTTTAAACGAAAATGTATTCAAAGAAATCTGTGTCACTATCAATGCGGCTAAGACCCAAATCACCTGAAATTCAATTTGAAAAGATTCTAAGTCCGCTACTGCACCGTTTGTCAGTTTTCCCACTAACATCAAGATAAAGTAAGTCGCCAAAACCAACACAGGCAAAACCGAAAATCTCCTTTGAGCAATCCATCGAGTCTCACGGTTTGTAAGAATCAATAGAGCTAGCGTCTGAGCAATGGCAAAATAGAAAACCGCGCAGAATATAGCACATGCCCAAACACCAATTCCCATAAAGAAGTGGGTTATATCGTGACCTTTGGAAAGAGGGCCTATTCCAAATTGAGGGCAAATAGAAAGAGTAATAAGGCCTGCTGCAAAGTTTAAGAAGACAAACTTAGATACGAGGCGATAAGGATTTAGAGGTATAAAGTCATGCTTTAGTTTCTGAAAAATATTCTCCTTAACGCTGTTGGGAACTTCAACTTCAGGGGTATTTAAAAATTCTAAAAATTCTTTTTTCATTTTTTACCTTCCGAACGTCTAATTTTTAACATCCGTATTCCTCGGCTCACCATTTTGCGTATATTTTGAGAGCTTGTATTAAGTTCGAATGCAATTCTATCGAAGTCCAAGTCATCAATATATCTCATCTCTAAAACCTTTTGATATCTAGGATTTAAGCTAGTCATAGCCTCATGAATATCAAAATCATAATTTGTTTCAGGATCGGTTGAGAAGAGCTCCTCATTAAACTCAATAGTGGGCTTTTTCTTTCTTAATTCGTCCAGCATCGTGTTTTTCACGAGCACAAAGAACCAGGGTAAGAAGGGCTGTTCAGAATTGAATTTTTCCTTATACACATGTAATTTCATAAAAATCACCTGCAACAAATCCTGGGACATCTCCTCGTTTTTTACTTGCTTTAAGAGATATCCATATACTAAAGAAGAGTGCCGCTTAAATAACACATCAAAAGCCGCTTTGTCCGAGGCTTGATAGAGCTCCATAAGTTTCTCATCTGTTAAGGTGCTGTAATCCAAGTCTCCAACCCTGCTTTCCTTAAATACGTAAGATTAATATATATTGTGACAGTTTATTTTCATAAAAAATGTCACAATTGTTTCGGTGATTGCGTACCTAGAGGGTAAACAAAACGGAGTTTTATGAAAACGACTTTTTTACTATATGCTGCATTATTACTTGGTTTTGAATCTCTCTATGCTCATCCAACTAGTTCTCAGGGGACTATAAGTCTTATGGGTGAAACTTCAGAGGATTTGTCTCATTATGACATATCTTATTCCGCGCGATATTGGCTGAGTTTCGGCGTAAGATATCATGAGCAGCGAAAGCCATTAGAGGTGTCTGAGGCTGCCCTAGGCACTTTAGGCGTTCTTTTATATCGATCTAATGGCGAGGGCCACCAGGGAAACATTTATGCCATGGCGGGTGCTGGTCACGGATGGATAAAAGATCAAAATAACACGACCATAGATGAAGACTTTGTTTATAGTCACGGGCTTCAGGCCGATTATGAAACTCGCAAAATTTACACTTTAGCTAAATACGAGAACCTAAAATCAAGAGACTCGGTATTGAGTGAGTACTATCAGTTAAGAGTTGGATTTGCTCCCTATGTTGTGGGTTTTTATGACTTAAATACTTGGTTTATACTTCAAACCTCTCAAGATAAGGCCTTAAGCGAGAGCATAGAAATAACTCCAATTCTAAGATTCTTTTATAAAAACGTCCTCACCGAAGTTGGTGCCTCTGTTGATGGGAAATTTATGTTTAACTTTATGGTTCATTATTAAAAAATTAGAAGGAGATCTTTATGAAAAAAATATTTTTAATCACATTGTTGTCGTTAATCCCTTATGTGAGTTTTGCAGGCGAAGCCAATGTCAAAGTCAACGGAATGGTTTGTTC
This sequence comes from Pseudomonadota bacterium, assembly GCA_023427925.1. Classification (GTDB taxonomy): domain Bacteria; phylum Bdellovibrionota; class Bdellovibrionia; order Bdellovibrionales; family JAEYZS01; genus JAEYZS01. The sequence goes on from JAEYZS010000035.1 coordinate 6,822, forward strand.
GTTTTGTACAAACACACTTGAAAAGTCCTTTAAAGGAAAAGGCGAAGTCGATAAAGTTCATGTGGATTTAGATAAAAAGAACATTCATATCGTATTTAAAGATTCAAAATCATTATCTGATGACGAGATTAAGAAAATAGTAACGGATGCGGGTTATACTGTTGTGGAAGTTTCCAGATAGCATTTGAAACTGTTGGATGAATGGAGGGATAACATGGCTCCTATATTGAATTTTCTTACGTTATTCACATCGGCATCAACCTTGATTTGCTGTGCCTTGCCCGCGCTCATTGTAACCTTAGGTTTTGGAGCATCACTTGCGGGTTTTGTAAGTGATTATCCACAATTCGTGTTTCTGTCGGAAAACAAATCTTACTTATTTATTATCGGCGCGATCTTATTATCTCTAGGCGGATACTTACAATACCGAGCGAGGTTTGAGACTTGTCCGATAGACGAAGTGCTTGCTAAGGCTTGTACAAGTTCAAGAAAGTTGTCACTACGAATTTATTTTTTTTCGCTTGGACTATTTTTGATCGGATTTCTATTTGCTTATATAGTGCCTTGGTTAATGTTCCGCTAAGTCACACAAGCTTAACTTGGACGGGGTTTACGCTCGTTTCTAATCTAGCGGCTTTATTGGAAAAGGCGGGCACACATGCTCAGCCTCTGAGTTCGGATTTCATTTCTGATTTGTCGAGTATGAGGAGCGCCACTAGAAGATTGAACTGTCATAATACGTCTCATGCGATCGGTTTGTTCTCGAGAAGCTCTTTCTTCGGCAGTCGCGACAGCATCATGGGTCTTAATATTTTCGAAAATTCGATAAGAGAATCCAGCGATTTTTTTAGCACTCCATTCTCCAACGGATTTTATAACTGCAAGAGCTAACTTGGGCACGACCTTAATAAAGTACCCCACGAATTGTGTCTCAGGAATATTAAAGATTTTTAAGGAATCCCACTTGCGTAGCTCTTCTGACACCATTTCGCGACCTCGAATCACCATCGCGTTTTTCTCGCCGTGGGTGCGTGCAAGATTTTCGATATAGTTTCTCTTATAGTTGATTTGTCGAACTTCACCAATAGGTGCCAACAGTAGATATAATAAGTGACCTACCGGAACAGGAAATCCAATAGTGAGCGACGAAGTTACATCAACGGCCACGGCAAATCCCAGTCCAAATCGCGAGAGTAGACCAACTGGTGTAGTCACCAGTTGAGGTAATTGGCTTTCGAAACTGGTGCGATCAATATCAGTATTAAATTGTTTAATGTTCACCCACGGTAGGATAATCTTTAGATCTTTCCTAAAGCGTATGACTGCCTGATCCTCCCAAGAGCTGCGCTGATAAGGGCTCGTCGTAAATTGGGCACGTAACCAACGGTAGAATCGAAGTGGATCTATTGAAGTTTCTGTGGCTTCAAACTCAACAAACTTCAAGTTGTGTTTCCACGGGATCTTCATTGTTATGTATGGAAGAGCGAGCTTCCCGTGCGCCTCTCCAGTTTTCTCCGTATACTTCCATAGCTCCTGATGAGAAGTTTTTGAAGGAGATTTGAGTGATTGATTAATAAGAATATCGGCATGGGTTTTAAACGCGTTCCAATCCATGTTTCTATTCTTATCAAAAAGGAACAGGGACTCTTCGGAAATAATATTGTAGTGATAGGATTGTCCAAGACCGGTCGTCCAATTTTTTATGAATCGAGTAACAGGGTTTCCCTTATAAACGAAGTTTTTCCAGGTCTTTGAAAATACGCCAAAGGTGAGGGACCAAAGAAATGAGATGGCTCCCACATTGAAGGCCGATAGACCTAAAGGTAGATTATCTCCCATAATCAAACCTGTAATGAAAGACAATCCTCCAAGACCCACTCCAAATGAGAGTCCCATTAGGTAATCACCGGTGAGGAGCACTTTTAATTTACCCACACCTTTAGATTCCTTCCAAATATCTTCCCTATAAGATGGCTTGGCGATAATATCATTAAAATAGTTTTTCCAGTGAGCGAATGTAAATATAGAGTTCGGTTTATGTATTGTCTTGGTCTGATTGTTCGTATCAGAATTAAGGGCAACGATCATAAGTGAATCAATGGTTGTCTTGGCTTGATCGTTAAGACGGTCTCTCTTGTCCCGATCAGCGAGATCCACCCAAAGGTCATAACTTTGAGAAGCAAGACGTCTAAACCAGCTCTGCTTTTTAAGCTCAGAAAACTCGTTATTTAAGACTTGTTCAACTTTTGTTTCGGTGACTTCTGGAGCTTCAGCTTTTTGCTCTTCTGCAGGCTTGTTTACTAATTCGCTCAGGGGAGTGTATTCAATTTTTGCATTCCACTCATTCATTAACATTTTTGCAAAAAGAGTTCTTAATTGAGTGGTGATAATCTTTCTGTACTCAAGTTCCTCTCTAATTTGACTCGGAGTAAGGCCTTCAAATACTTTTTCCTTTGAAGGGTTTTTTGATTTAAGAAGTCGCTCGGATTCTTCGATGAATTCTAAGTCAATTTGCTTGCTATCGAAAAATAGAATGACTGTTTTAAGACCGTTGTGTCGAACTTTCGTGATTATTAATGGTCCGCGATTAGTATGGATTACGATGGGTTCGGCCTTACCGATTCGTGTTTCTTCAAAGCCGCCGCTATCGGTGTGTTGTCGTTTTGCAATTTTACGTAAAAGACCTTCTTCGCCTAGTTTTTGTTCTTCAATTTGAATATTATAATAGAGGTTTTTTAGTAGGAAGAGGATTTCTAGGGTGTATTGAGTTGGTTGTTGTAGGAATCGTTTGGCTTCGGCTATTTCTTCTGAGGTGAGTTGGTCAGGGTAGAGAGTGTATCTGTCAGGATCAATATTGGAGAATTTGGCGGGATCGAGAGCCACTCGAGAGGCCCCTGAAGCGTCTTGGGCAACAGCCCGCGACAAATCTGCCGTTAGAAAACAGATAACTAAAAACAAGCTTACAACTTTTTTCAGAGCATGACCCACTTTAAACTACCTCAACTCTTTGTGCCCGAGAGTGCCTTCGTTATGTTAAGAATAATACTTTATATGTGTGTAAAACTAAACCTTTAGGGCTTTTTATGAGTTTTTTACTTGAATTGCACAGGGATTAGACGGCGCTACCTTCAAGGATATGAATTTTATAGGATTCATTTGCTTTTCTGTGACAAAAATGGTCTATGTCGAAGGGTTGTGCCAAGGGTTTATTATGCTAATTAAGCCCATCAAATATCACCTTAGCCGTAAATTTTTCAAAACAGATAAGGCGTAAAAAAAGACCCCTCGTTAAAGGGGTCTTAAGGCTTAGACGTTTACAAAAATAGGGGGCGGCTTAGTTAATCGCTAGTTTACTTAATCCAATACATAATTGCGCTGTACGGATGGATTGCTCGACTTCTGTGAGTTCCATTGACTTCTCGGCGATGTGTTCCAAGCGGGTGATGTATTTCACATAGTGCTTCATAACATGACTCACATATTCTTTAGGATTGATATTCTGCTTTAACTTTTTTCTGAGTTTTGTGGGACCCATGTTATAAGCCGAGAGATAGTACCTACCATTTTGATCAAATTTGTTTCGAAGTTCGTTTAAGAAAATTGCACCGAGTCTAATATTTGTAACTGGGTTAGT
>JAEYZS010000062.1 GCA_023427925.1 Pseudomonadota bacterium
CTTTATATGAGGGCTGGAATGTATGCATATGACACGAGCAAATCTAGCTCGCTTAAGCGCGAGCTTATGTCAAAAAGAGGATCGAGTGCTACTTTTGAAGGACAGCTCATTGATAGGATGGACGCTCTTCAGGAGATCCAAAAGCAAGTATCGAATCTCACTAAACATAAGCTCAGAAACACTGGCCCAAAGAATCTCAGAAATTCAATCTCTGAAAGAATCAATCACATCGCCAAACTAGAAAAACTTGCGGATAGAGCCATCAAAAAACAAGATTTTACACTTCAGCTTGTATCCTTATCAGCATTAGTAACTGAAAATAAAAGGCTTGCAAATGATATTCTAAGGCTCCCTGCTCCAAAGGGACTAAGCGCTCAACAAAGAACTCAGTATAAAAAACTGATTGAAGACCAAATCGCACCTTATAACACTAAATCACAAGAACTTTTAGCAAAGACCCGCGAACTGTGGAATGCGCGCGACAACTCTCAGTTGCCAGAAGTTATGGAACTCTCAATTCAAAAAGATGCAGCTGGTACTCGTATCGCTCAATCGGAATTAAATGTAATTAATCAGGTTGCCAAGAAATTAAACTACTCAGTTGAAGACGTTGCAAAAAAACGGCAACAAAGACAAAAATTGTCACAAGAGCTTGCTTCACTAAGAACTCGCATATCAAAAAATCCTTTTGATTCTGGCTATTTAGAGAAAATGAAAGAGATCGAATCGACGCTTAATCGTGGTCCAATGGTTGCTTACTTAAACGCTAGGCTCTCAGAGCTTAAAGAAGGAGCTAGAAATTGAAAATTTTAGCATTGGCTTTTGCCCTACTTTTTATCGCTACTGTATTTGCAGCAAATCTTGAGGCTGCACCTAAGAAGCAGGCTCAAAAGAAGTTAAGCACTAACGTTGATTTTGAAGATCGCACTGTCAAAGGTAAATATATGTTTTCAACTGAGGCCATCACAACAGTTGAAAGTGATAAAGCTTTAGACGATTTGATTGGTGTTAGAAAGAATTTTAGTGACCGAATTGAAAGATCAAAAACCTTAAGGTAAACAATATGAGAAAGATTGCGAAAAAACAAAACATGGATGAAGGTAAATTTGTTCTAGAAAACAAATTAGGTCAAGTTGTCAGAGTTCTTGAGTGGCCAGGAAACACATCTATGCATGTTGTTTACAGACATGACACGAGAAGGATCGAAACTATCGACGATCTCGATTACTTAGATTTAGATCGCGTCGAATACACTGTCATAGAAAAACTAAAAAAATCAGAAGTTAAGAAAAAAGCTGTAAAAATCGCACAAGTTGGAACATTAAAGTTTGTAAATGAAATTAAACATGTTTCCCATAGCAGTAAACACTCTGAAGATGACACAATTCCATTCTTCCTTCTATCAATGAAGAGAATTGGCGCAGCCGCCACAGGCTCACTTGTGCTTTTATTGGCCTTGAGTTACTTCATTAAACCTCAAGAGCAAGAAATCAGAGTCGTAGAAATCGTTGAAAGACCCCAAGAAATAAAAAAACCTACACCACAGCCAAAACAAAGACTTGTAAAACAGAAAATCAAAAAGAACCAAGTCGTAAAAGCTTCTAAGAAAAGAAAAGCTCCTCGTATAGCTAAAGCAGCTACTCCTAGAAAGGCTACTAAAGTCACTACAAACGAAATGTCGATCAATCAAATGGGAGCACTGGGTGCCCTTGGATCTCTTTCTAAAGGTTCACAAAAAGGTGGCTTGAACCTCAACAACGTAGCAACTTCTAAAGGTATCGGTCGCGGTGGATCTCAAGGAAGCGGCGGTATGCAACAGTCTATTTATGGAAAAGGTTTAGTTGCTGCTCCACTTGGAACTGGCAATCGCGCTGATGGAGCTGGTGGATACGGAACAAAAGGTGCTGGTGGCGGGCAAGCTGGGTACGGCAAAGTTTCCCTTGTTGGTTCGTCTGGATCATTCTTCCAACCTGTAAGATCAGAAGCTCTTGTTGAAGGTGGATTGGACAGAAACGAAATCGCAGCTGTTATCGAAAGACACATTGGTGAAATCAGATATTGTTACGAACAAGGTTTACAAACGAACCCAAAGTTAGGCGGGAGAGTTTCAATGAGATTCTTTATCGCAGCAAACGGATATGTAAGCAAAGCAAATATCACAAACACAAGCTTACATTCAAAGTTAGTTGAAAATTGCATCACCGGAAGACTCAAGACATGGAAATTCCCTAATCCACGCGGTGGCGTGATCGTAAAAGTGAATTATCCATTTGTTTTAAGACGTGTTGGTTCGTGAGGCAAGGAGAAGATATGAAGAACGTTACTCGATTATTAATAAAAGCAGCTCTTACAACGGCCTTAGTTGCATGTGCGGGTCAATCATCCGATCCAACTAAGGATTTCAAAGATGTCAAGCTTGTGAAACCTCACGAGGACCAACACGAGATACAGACTTTTGAACTCGATCTCTTTGAAGTCGAGACAAAAGGATCAAACAATCTGTCTCACGGTAACTTCACAGAAGGAAAGCAAGGAAAACTAACCGTTATTATTAAATCGCTCATGGGCAAAGCCTTGGACGCGAACATCGAATTTTTAAACTTCCCTTATGCCAACGAGCCCAAAGTAGCTAAAACATCTGCAAACACATATGATGTTGTTTGGACCCCGCCAACTGGAACAGTAGGACAAGGAAGAACTTCTCAAGATGTAAATTTCGATCTGAAAGTAACAGCTGAAGGTCAAACTGAAATTGTTCCTGCCCTATTCCTTGTTTCACGCACGAATGACATTCCAAAGATTGTAAACGTTAGTGGGTTTAAGGATAGCAAAGGCCTTGCTCTCAAATTCGAAGAAGGCTCTAAGGTTAAGTTTTCAGTTGAAGTTGAAGATCCAAACTATGCTGGTTCAGGTCTTCCACAAGTTGCGCCACTTCCTCATAGACACTCTAATGTAGAAGCGTTCTATGCCAATGGATCAGGACGCATTGATCAAGACTATGATCAACGAATTAATCCAGTGGTAAGAGGAAACAAATTTAAATTCTTCTATACTTTAGACTTACACAACCTTCCAAAATACCGCGATGGCAAAAATAAGGTCGACGAGCGAGTAGCTACCGTAGATCTTTGCTTTAAATTGCTCGCATTAAGTGTCACAAAAACTCCGTCAGTAGAAGCACCTCACTGTGTAACTGTTCATTACAAAGCGCAAGGAGCCCAAATTAAGTTTGAATCTGACGACAACAAAATTGTTGCAGGCAAAGAAAATGAAGTGAAGTTCAGTCTATTTACTACAAACTCTTTATCTGAGATTGAAGTCCTTAAAATGGATGATGTTACTAAAGCTCTAGCCGGTAGCGCAACTTTAGATTGCCCTAAAGGGAATGCCGTTGCATGTGTCCTAAAATGGAATCCGACATGTAACGCCAAATCAAACTCCAGGAATAAGTCGATACTTCGACTTAGAGTGAACTCGACATTAAATGGAAAGTCGATTGCAACAAAATATCAAAAACAATACGAAATTGACCACACTGAGTGTGAAGCAATAGCAAAAGAAAAGGCCGAAGCCGACAAAAAAGCTGCAGAAGAAAAAGCAGCTCAGGCAAAGGCCGAAGCTGAAGCAAAAAAAGCCGCAGAAGCCGCAAAAAAAGAAGAAGCGAATCAAACTAATTCGGAGAAAAAATCATGAGAAAGGTTCTATTAATAATAGCAGTTTTATCTTTTTCTTTTACAGTTGATGCTGCCCCTAAAAAGGCAGCTAAGGCAAAAAGCGCAAATAAGTCTCTAAAATCTGATTTTGAAACCTTAGGCGACAACAAAGTATTTGCCGAAAAAATGCAGCAAGTAAGTCAAAAAAAGAGAGTCCGAATTGTTGAAAACAGAATTGTTGACCTTCACAACCGTTTTGAAATTGCTGGAACATATGGTTATAGCGCCGGTGGTGATAGTTACGTGACGACTCAGCATCTTGGCGGAATCTTGGAGTATCATTTCAGCCCTAAGTTTGCAATTGGCGTACGTTACCAACATTATTTCAATGAACTTACAAACGAAGGTAAAGCTCAGTACGAAAATGCAAGAGCAAACGGCGGCTCATTACCCCAAGTGGCTCAAATCGACGCCCCAGAAGATGTCGGTATTTTAACTATGAGCTACTCACCTATTTATGGAAAGTTAAATCTCTTTGATATGAGCGTTGCGCACTTTGATATCTATGTCCTTGGTGGCTATGGGAAAATGCAACTTATGTCAGGAACTTCTGATCTTTATACTGCAGGTGTTGGAACTGGAATTTGGGTTTCTCAGAACTTCTCTGCTCGCTTAGAAGCAAGATATGAGTCGTACAAAGACCTTATCGGCATTGCGAATAGAAATCAGGACAATATTCAAGGAATGTTAGCTTTAGGTATCTTGTTATAAGATAGGAATAAACTATGTTGAAAGCTTTTATTGTTTACATTTTAGTGGGTATTGCAATAGCGGGAACATCTTTGCAGTTTGCTAATGCCTCTGCTCAATCTGAAGATTTAAAGCTTTTAAATCAAGCAAGAAAGCTTTATGAAAAGAATCAGTTAGATAAGGCGATTGAAGCATATTCTAAAATTCCTAAGGCTTCTGACTATTGGGCTGAATCCATCGAGGAAACCGCATGGGCACATGCTCGCAAAAAAGATTACGAAAAAGCGATTGCCACACTTAAATCAGTATTCAATCCTGTGTTTGCTCCCTATATTGGACCAGAAACTTACGTACTTAGCTCATTCATTGAGCTTAAGTTATGCGACTATAAAGGCGCATATGACAGAATTAAGACTTTTAAAGCGGAAATGCTTCCTCGTGTAGAAGCCTTAGAAAACATCGTAAACGACAAAAATCTTGAGTTTGTTAATAGCTGGGTTCAGAAGCTTTCTTCTGGATCTATTAAAACGGCTGACCAATTAGGTAAAGACATAAATAAACTTCCTCGTTTTATACAAAGAGATACAAAAAAAATGACTCTCGCAAGAATGAAAGAACTTGCTAAAAAAGATTTAGAAGAAATTTCCAAAAATTTAAAGAAAATGAAAATTATTGAAATCGAAGGAACTCAAAGATCTTATGCTTATGTAAAGCCTGACAAGACTGAGAAGCTCAAGTTCGATACGAGAAAGTCCTCCGATATTCTTGTGTTTCCTGATGAGCAAGATGGCGAGGTTTGGCTAGATGAAATTGGGAAATATGAAGTAAAAGCGAGCAAGTGCCCAACTGCAGGAGAAAAAATATGAAGAACAGTTTATTGGCGCTCACTTTAGTTGTAGTATTCTCTCTTGTAATAACTGCATGTGGGAATAACACAAACCCAAGACTCCAAGTTCCTGCAGAAAAGTTTGCAGCTATAAGTATTCAAGCTGGTGAGACGAAGTCCGTCGTCGAGCCAAAAGTAAATATACTCTTTGTGGTGGATAATTCTGGATCTATGAAAGGCCATCAAGCAACTGTTGAGAGAAACGTTGGACTTTTTGCTGACTTATTCTTTGATAATCCGAGAATTGCTGCCAAAATTGGAGTTGTTCCAGTATATGATAGAGTTTATCCGAGAAAAGACCTTATTTACGATCCGGTCTCTGGAAGAAGAGAGAAGGATAGAATAATGAATCCCCTTGGTGAGCTAGTTCCATTAAAGGATAAAAATGGAAACACACTTGACGGAGTACCGTATATCACTCGCGATACACCTAACGCAAAAGAAGTTCTCAAAAGCACTGTTGCTATTGGAGTACAGTGGGGGCCTGAAGCCGAAGAATCCTTCTCGCCTGTTTTAAAAGTGGTAGGAGATGAAGAGCATAATCGAACAGTAAATGCAGGATTTTATGACAAGGATGCATACCTGGTAGTGATCTTTATTACTGACGCGGACGATGCAACTCCTGAAGTTACTGGCGAAACTTTCTACGAGTATCTAGTTAAAGCAAAAGGCGGAGATCGTAACAAGGTTTTAATTGCGGCCGCTTTACCGAATTCCACACAAAGTACCTCTGCTTGTCAGGTCGATGGAAATGGACCGCAATACGCCTTCCCAGAATTGATCCGAGTCTCAGGAGCGTTGAGACTGGATTTATGTTCAAAGTCATTCGGAGCCCAGCTTGCTGAATTTGGTCAAAAGGTGAGCCAACGAATTGCAACTCAAGTCATCGATCTAGGGTTTACACCTGACTCTCAAAAAGTTGTAATTACTTACGGAACCAAAGATCAACCGGAGAGTGAACGTCAGGTGATCCCACGTACTGCAAACGGTGTCGGTGGATACTCCTTTGACCCAAAAAATAACAGAATCTACGTCAGCCCTAAACTTAACGTGACCCGCGTAGAGGGCGGAGAAATATTCGTTAGCGCAACGCCTGTAAAAATGGATAACGTACGTAATGGTCGCGCAAGACCGAGCAATGCTCCGGAACAA
>JAEYZS010000179.1 GCA_023427925.1 Pseudomonadota bacterium
TTGCTACAGCGTTGGCCTGTGCTAACCACGCATTACCTACTGCCACTTCACGGAGAACATCCTTGTTGGAATCGTTATCTTCTCTTGCTTCCCGAGCATCTTTTAGAGACTCTTCAGCACGTTTAAAATTCTTGGGCGAAAGGACATACACTTGGTCAGCTCTGGCTTTTTCAAGATTATTTTCTAGGTTGGTCATTTCGACCTCAGGACTATCAGTTTCGGCGAATTCCTGGATACCTGGCGGGGTGGATGCGCAGGATGCTAAAATTGCAATGCTTAAACAAATGCCGAGATTTCTGAGATAACTGATTGGACGTAACATGACGTGGACTCCTTTAATTAATAATGACGAAGGCTATGGCTAAAGCAGCTAAGAAAAAACAAAGTTTTACGAATACTGACATTTATCTAACCCTCCGGCTAATTTTAGATCCCAGAATAGCACCGCGATTTAGTTTTAGGTGTGCAGATCGCAACACAATGTATGTAGATTTTTTTATAATTGATGGATTATTTTTAAAAAAAACATCATACTCACGATTAATGTTGGCAGATCATTTCCACCTATATGTGGTTCATTCCAATTTCAAGTCAGAGCTGATTAAAGAAATCAGATCAGTCAAAATCGATTTTGGAAATTATATTCTGTCTAATTCAAAAGTTGAGAATTCGATTTGGGCACAAGATATTTGGTACGACGTCAAAGAAATAAAGTTTAACTCGATTTCTGAAGCGGCGAATGAACTTAAAAAAATACATTCTCACTGGGCCTCTGATTCTTTGACAAATCATCGTCGAGCAAAACTGATTCAGGAAAAACTCAATTTTTATAAACACCCTCAGTTAGAGTTCATGGGGTCACTGCCTAAACAAAAATTCGGCCGATGGTTAATGGTCGATGAGAACACGATTCTTGCTTCTTCAAACTGTCGATCACCAATTCCCTTCGGAAAAATTGAATTTAAAGAAAACAAAGAAATTCCTCCGTCACGTGCATACTTAAAGTTGTGGGAAGTGCTAACCCTACACGAGGTACTACCGAACAAAAACGCTCGCTGTATAGACTTGGGGAGTTGTCCAGGAGGGTGGACATGGGTTCTGTCTCAAGTCGCAGGAGAAGTGATCAGTGTCGACAAAGCCCCTCTAGATCCAAAGATAGCAAAAATACGAAACGTCAAGTTTGTAAAGAAGGACGCCTTTAAATTGGATCCCGAAGAGGTCGGTCCTATTGATTGGCTGTTTTCCGATATAATTTGCGAACCCAATAGGCTTTTTGAGCTGGTACAGGTATGGAAAAATTCCGGTGTAAAAAACTTTGTCTGCACTATAAAATTTAAAGGAAAAACTGATTTTGAAGCCATAGAACGGTTTAGAAGTATTACAGGCTCACGACTTATTCATCTCTACCAAAATAAGCACGAAATTACTTGGATTTTACAAAAGTAGACCGTATTCTCAACGACCTTATGAAATTCGCTTTAATATTATCTTTATTGGTCTCTTTATTAATCCTTCCGAATGCAAATGCTTCAGATTGGAGGCCTCTAGGTTTTGAGTCTCTTTCTGAGCCAGAAAAAGACATGATCAAAATCATGACTCCAATAAATCATCAAAACAAAACGGCTGTTCAGTTGCTTTTTGATGTTGGGTCTTTTCAAAATTGCGCGATGGGAACCGCTATCACAAATGACAAGATCTTTTTAACGATCAACGAGAAGGGCAGCTCTACCCGTCACAGATTTGTACTCAGTTTGAATAAGGCTTTAACTAGTGAAGATAGATTTAGTCGAGCGGAAATGCCAATTTATGTGTTGGTATTCGACCAAAAAGCAACGAATGAAACGATCTTCATGTATTTCTTATTGACCAAACAGGGGCGTGTTGACGCAATGAGATTGATTGCCAAGAAAAATCATATGCAAGGAATACCTATTATTTCTAAATATGTAGGAAAGACGGAGCCTAGCTACGAGTTGATTTGCGTAGGAAATAATCAATAAAATTATCCTAACTTAATTCTAACAATTACGCTTTATGCCATCGGATATAGTAATGCCAAATAACCAGGGGGTTTGATGAAGCATTTGTTAGTACTCGCATTTACCGCATTAGTATTCGAAGTATCTTTGGCGAATCAATTGATTAATGGTGCAGGAGCAACTTTCCCGTATCCGCTCTATTCGAAGTGGTTCAGTGTCTATAACAAACAAAATCCAGATGTAAGAATCAATTATCAATCTGTAGGAAGTGGCGCGGGTATTAAGCAACTTCTAGCAAAGACAGTAGATTTTGGAGCATCGGATACCCCAATGAAGGATAAAGAGCTCGAAGCTGCGGGAAAACCAGTTGCACATATACCTACGGTTTTAGGAGCCGTAGTTATTAGCTACAATATTCCCGGAATTTCCTCATCCATTCGAATGACTCCAGAATTGTTAAGCGATATCTTTATGGGAAAAATAAAAAAGTGGAACGATCCAAGAATTACAGAAGTAAATCCATCTTTAAATTTTCCTGATACATTTATAACACCAGTCTATAGATCAGACGGCAGCGGAACTACTGCGGTTTTTACAGATTACCTTGCAAAAGTTTCTCCTGAATGGGCAAAGCGTGTAGGTGCTGCGAAAGCTGTGAAGTGGCCCGTCGGATTAGGAGCAAAAGGAAACGAAGGAGTTTCTGCGGTGCTAAAGCAAACTTCCGGTAGCATCGGATACGTTGAACAGGTATATGCTCTAACAAATAAACTGCCCGTTTCAACTCTTAAGAACTCCGCCGGGAATTTTGTATCACCTTCTCTCGAGTCTGTTTCTGCGGCAGCCGAAGGCGCTCTTCAAACAATCCCGAACGACTATAGAATTTCCATTACAAATGCTCCTGGGGCAAAATCATATCCCATTTCCGCATTTACTTATATTTTAGTATATAAAAAACTAAATCCACAAAACGGAAAAAAGTTTGTTGATTTCTTAAACTGGTCAATGGCAGAAGGACAAGGCTATGCAAAAGATCTAGCTTATGCTCCACTGCCTAAGGCACTCATAAAGAAAGTGAAAGCGACCATTTCACAATTGGAGTTTTAATTGGGTAGTTCGGAGAATTGACAGTGACTAAAAAAGTCCCATCATCAAGAAGAAAAGACCTTCATATTGGAGATCAGGTTTTCTATTGGATACTTAAGGTGATGGCGTTTGGAATCATTTTTTTGTTGATTGCTTTTTTTGTTATGCTCCTCAAAATGTCATGGCCTGCTTTATCTAAATCCGGATTATCTTTTTTTTTGATAAACGAATGGAATCCAGTCACCGAAGAGTATGGAGCTTTAGCTTATATTTATGGAACTGTTGCAACCTCCCTCATTGCTCTTGTCCTCTCATTGCCAATTAGTTTAGGAGCGGCACTTCTCATCACAGAAATTGCGCGAGGAACGGTAAGAAGTGTGCTTGGATTTTTGGTGGAAATGTTGGCTGCGATTCCAAGTATTGTCTATGGATTGTGGGGACTTTTTGTGGTTGTTCCTTACCTTAGGGAAACTGTCCAGCCATTTTTATCAAAATATTTTGGATTCTTGCCGATCTTTGAAGGAGCTCCCCTCGGAGTAGGATTAATGGCTGCGGGAATTGTCTTAGCTATTATGATCACGCCAACTATTGCTACAATCTCGCGCGAAATATTTTTAACAATTCCAAAAGTAAATAAAGAAGGTGCTCTCGCCTTGGGAGCGACAAGATGGGAAATGATTAACCTTTCAGTATTAAAGAGTTCTCTTTCGGGAATATTGGGAGCCGGAATTCTCGGGTTGGGCAGGGCACTTGGGGAGACTATGGCCGTAGCAATGGTTATTGGGAACCGTGGAGATATTTCCACGTCACTCTTTAGTCCCGCACAAAGTATGGCAAGTCTCATAGCAAACGAATACGCTGAAGCTTCTGGCGATATTCATTTGGCTTCACTGACTGCGATTGGCTTTGGCTTGTTGTTAGTATCGTTATTTATTAATTCTCTTGCGCGGATCATAGTTTGGAAAGTCGATCGACGTTATAGAGGTTCAAAATGAATAATCAATTGCGATCAATTCTTAGCTTAAATGACTTCAAAAGGAAAGCTGTTAACTTGTTAATGATGTCGTTGATCGTTGTTGCATCACTTGTCGCGATTTTTCCACTCCTGAGTGTATTTAGTTTTGTATTCCAAAAAGGTTTTTCCGGGTTATCCTTGAGCTTTTTCACAAATCTTCCTGCGCCTGTCGGTGAAGTGGGTGGAGGAATGGGGCAGAGTTTACTTGGAAGTACGTTACTCATTACTCTTGCGAGTTTAATTGGAGTTCCTTGGGGAATTGCATCTGGCATTTATATCACCGAGTATGGTTACGGAAAAAGCGCTTGGTTCTTAAGATTTTCAAATGACTTATTAATGGGAATCCCATCCATCGTTGTCGGACTTTTCGTATATTCTCTTTTGGTCGCACCTTTTACAGGATTTTCTTTGGTCGCAGGTGGGGTTGCTCTTGGAATTATCATGATTCCAATTGTTTCGCGCTCGACAGAAGAGATTTTGAAAACAGTACCCAACCATATTAGGGAGGCAGGACTTGCTCTTGGGATC
>JAEYZS010000191.1 GCA_023427925.1 Pseudomonadota bacterium
CAATCTGCTCTAGCTTTTGAAAATTTCCACTATCTAGCAATTTATACATAAAAGACGAATAGCACGACCACCCAAAAAAAACAAACAGGACTCCTCTAAGCCCATAAAAATACCGAAAAAAGTTAGGAATTAGGTTCTTTTTTCAGGACAGGAGTGATCAATGAATTTGAAGGGTAGTAAGATACTTTGGGACAATATCTTTAAATTTCAAAAGTCAGGGCGCCAAAATAAAATGGCCTTTTTAAAGAGTATCCCGTTTTTCTCAAAGCTTAAAAGAAAACAGCTTGAAGAAGTTTCGCACATCTTACACCAACGAGTGTATGAAAAGGATGAGTTTATTTTTGAAATGAATCAACCAGGTGCAGCTCTTTTCCTGATCCAAGAAGGTGAGGTAAGTATTGAGGTCAAAACCGATTCCGACTTTACCCAGATTGCTGTATTAAGGGATCGCTCATTCTTTGGAGAGCTTGCGCTTTTAGATGAATCTCCGCGGTCAGCAAGTGCTCGGTCTGTAACGCGAACTCATGCGTGGGCGCTTTTTAGAAGTGACTTACTAAAGCTTTCTGAGTCTCGCCCAGATATTGCCTGCGAAATTTATAAAATTTTAGCAAACATGATTGGGGAAAGATTAAAGGCAACAAATAAACTTTTAAACAATGACGAAGTAAAGAAGGTTGCCTAAGATGAATTTTACAAGAGAACAAAGAGCAGTTATTTTTAAAGTCTTTTGCTCAGTTTCAGCATTAGGATTTATTTGTTTTCTAATCTTTTCGTTAACAGAGCTGATACTGCCGATCATAGTTGGAGCGTTAATAGCCTACATTTGTAAGCCTCTTTTGGGGATGTTTAGATATCATTGGTTACCTGAGAGTATTCGCATTTTTGGGCTCGCGAGTTTTTTTGTTGGCTTTTTATTTCTAGCTATATGGGTTGTACGCACAAGTTTACCGGATGATGTGAAGAAACTAGAGCTGCTTACTCGAATTCAGTACAAGCTTAATGAAAGGGTCGATAACTATCTTGAGGTGAGCAAGACAAAAGAAGAAAGAAGCTTTATTGCTAATGTTCTTAATGACGAAATGGCTCCATTTATTTCGGATATCAACGAGTACCTTACGCTCAACCCACAACAAACCAAATCCTTTTTAGACTACTATGAAAGCAAACAGATTGAAGCAAAATACTACGAATATTTCTTAAAAAATATTGATCATAAAGTAGCCGAGCAAAAGCGGGACGTGTCATCGGTTGTTGTAAAAGAAGAGAAGTCCTTTAGCCTCTCACGAGTGATGAGCATTTTTTCGATTTGGATAGTCATGCCATTGGTGTTTATCTTTTTGCTCTTTGATAAAGGCGATATTAAAAGATATTTTGTAAACTTCATTCCCAACAGATACTTTGAGCTTACACTAACAGTTTTTGAACAAGTCAATATAGCGATTGGAAGATACTTGCGAGGAACTCTCTTGGAGTGTTTCCTTGTAGGATTAACAATATTCTTCGGGCTGGCTTTAATAGGAATAGAATTTCAAGCCGCCTTCTTAATTTCGATCATCGCGGGTTTAACTAACGCGATTCCGTTTTTAGGCCCAGCCGTAGGACTTATTGTTGGACTTTGCTACGCCATGATAGCTGAAAGTGTGCATCCACTCATACCTTTCCTAACAGCCGATGACCTTATCCTAGGCATCTTTGTCACTGTGATTATAGCGCAGATTATGGATAACGTGGTTTATCAACCCATCGTAGTCGGATCGGCAGTGAACCTTCATCCTATTGTGATTGTGTTAGGAGTTGTGGGCGGATCCATCCTATTTGGTTTTGCAGGGATTTTATTAGCAATTCCTGCAATCGTCGTATTAAAGGTTTCAGTAGAAACACTATTTAAAGGTTTAAAAGATTACTACATCATTTGAGGAGTCACCCATTGGCAGCATCTTTATTGATTGAAAAGATTAAACTCTATAGGAATGTGTTATACACATTTTACCTGCTAAATGTTCTGTCAGTTATTTCGGGAATTGTGTTAAGTGTAAATCTCTATAGGAAGATGGATGAGGTCCATTGGGAACTCATTGCAACGGTTGTCGGAACAATTCTTTTTGGTGTAATACTTCCATATTTCTATATTCTTAAAATCAAACAAAAAATCATAGACTTAAAGTTCGAAGTTGAAAAACAAGTTCAAACATGGGTTCAAGGATGGTTTGAAGCATATCGTGAGCACGGTGAAGACTCTTTTCAAAAGTCGGAATTTTGGCTTCGTATAGTTATGCTTTCAGTAGAACAGTTCGCTCACTACAGCACACATCCAGCGGTTTATATGGGAGCTGAAATTTCAAGAATTGTGCGTACTGAGCTTGAGCGAAGTAAAGCTAAGGCAAATGTTTAAGATTTACTTTGAGTCGATTTGTATCCAACCAGTCAAAGTCCCTTGCATCGCCTTTTCAAAACTCATGTTAATTTCTTCTATTTGATTGCGGTGAATGAATACGGTGTATCCGCCAACTTGATAACTCATAGGAAAGTAAACCGTAGCGAGATCTTCATCGGCCTTACTTCCGGGGACACCCTTGGGCTGAGCTTGTGTCATGAATCCGACGAGTTTGTATTGTGAGTTTTCTTTGGACGGGAAGTGAACGACGACAGTTTGCCCTCTCGCTGTATTATTATTAGGGTTAACGTAATCCGCAAAACTCTTGATGGCATTAAATATAGTACCAATCACAGGAAGACGATCCATCAATCGCTGAATCATACCGTTTAACGTTCGAGCGATGAAGAACTCTGAAGTTAGTCCTAAAATAAAAATCAAAGTGAGGCATATAACAATTCCAAAACCCGAAGGAAGTTCAAGTCCTGGGCTAAAAACTCTAAGTGATCTACTAAATATGCCATCAATACTGGTGCCCAGCCAAACAACAACATAAATACTTACAAAGAGTGGAAGTAAAACCAAAGTTCCGCGAATGAATGTTTGTCCGATATTTTTCATATGTCTCTCGTTTCAATAGAATTGCTAGTTAAGTATCGCTCGTAGTGTTCTAATTTTTTTCCTCTTGTTTCAAGAGTTTTTTCGATCATGATTCGAAATACATTTTCCAATCGATCTCGAATCTCGGTGGACTCAATAATGGCTAAGGCTCGTGCAATGGCTTCAAGAGTTGAAACGCCTTCTTGTTTGATTTTGCGACGGAGATAAAAAATGCCTGGAGTTGAAATTGGCAGCTTCACATGGATTGCATCTTTTAAAAAAGATTCGCGTCTTGCAACCCGTTTTGCTTGTCGCCAGCTTCCGTCGGGGACAATGAGCTGAACCTTTCCTAAAGATTGAACGAGCTCTGGTGTTAGAGTTACAGAACTTTCAGACGGATAGAGGTAAAGGGGTGTGTACCCACTTATCATGACGTCACTTTCACTGAGCGGCGAATTAATTAATCCGCGATAGTGTATCCGGCTATTTTTGAGCAAAAAATGAGCAATCTTCCCTGTGTTGGTTGTCGTGATACGCTCTCGAAAATGCATCAAGATATCCACCGGGGTTTTATGCTCCATCGGAACAAGGTGTTCGCAAATACAATGCGTATCTTTCATACGGCATTTCTCACATCTATGTCCTTTGTTGGCTTTGCGACTCATATAATGATCTATAGCACTAAGGCCAAGAGGAATATAGACCTTTGTAGGGTGGCTTAGAAAAAATATATTTCCTTAATAAAAATAGAAGGTTATCGTTAATGTAAGAAGGAATACGGCATCATGTTTGAATCATTACTTACATTATTTTTTCTATTAATAGCGGGTCATGCCATCGGAGACTTTGCTATCCAAACAGACTGGGTTGCTTATAATAAAAGCCGCCACACAAAGGACAATACCGAATTAGACACAAAGGGCAAAATTGAACGAATATGGCCATGGGTATTAAGTGCACATTCTTTGCACCACGGAATGATTGTATTCATTATTACCCAGCGTGTATGGCTTGGTATAGCGGAGACGGTTGTTCACTGGATAACTGACTTTGGCAAATCTGAAAAATGGTATGGTTTCCATATTGACCAAGCTCTTCACGTCGCGGCTAAAATAGTTTGGATTGCTCTTTTGTATTATCAAGTTGTTTAATATAGAATAAAATCTAAATTTCAGAACTCAAAAGGACGTGTATGTTCGACTTTATCAAAAAATCTAATGCTGGTGCCGATCTCTATATCGATCTTGGCACGGCAAATACTCTAGTCGTTGCTCACGGAAAAGGTCTCATCGTCAATGAACCTTCTGTTGTTGCTTACACCGAAAATAGCGGAAAGAAAAAAATTCTAGCAGTTGGAGCTGATGCAAAAGAAAAGATGGGAAGAGCTCCTGGGAATATGACAGTTACGCACCCTTTGGTGGATGGTGTAATTGCGGATCTTGATGTCACTGAAACTATGCTTAAATACTTTCTCCAAAAACCCGGAGTTTTAAAGTTCTATAAAAAGCCCTCAATCGTGATCTCCTTACCCTTTGGAGTAACGGACGTAGAGAAAAAGGCCTGTGTTCAAGCCGGGATTTCTGCAGGCGCGAAAAAAGTATTTCTGATTGATGAACCAATGGCATCCGCTGTTGGCGCAGGTTTAAAAGTCAATGAACCTAAAGCAAGTATGATTATTGATATCGGCGGAGGAACGACTGAGGTTGCGGTGATCTCTCTTTATGGAATTGTACACTGTGAAGCCGTTCGCGTTGGAGGACACGGGTTTGATCGCGATATAGTTGATTATATGAAAAAGAATTTCAATTTGATCATAGGTGATCAAAGTGCCGAAAGAGTAAAGCTTGCAGTCGGAACTGCAATCGAAGATCGCGAAGAAATAAAAACAACCCTTAAGGGCATTGATGCCGCAACGGGATTACCAAAGTCACTTGAAATTTCGTCTCGAGATATTGGTAAGGCGATGAATAGTTCTTTGTCACTTATCGTAGAAGCAGTTCATAGAACACTTGAAAATATTCCGCCAGAGCTTGTTTCTGATATAATTCAAGATGGAATTGTATTGGCAGGCGGGGGAGCTTTGATCCGTGATCTCGATGAAAGACTAAGAAGAGAAGTGAAAGTTCCAATTCGTTTAGCGGAAGATCCTCTCCTAACCATTGCAAAGGGCGGAGAAGAAATCATTTCAAGCAAAGACTTCTTAGATAAAGTAATGATCTAATTTTAGAGCCACACGCTTACGCTATATCTTAGCGTAGGCTTCCACAATGATTTCAATTATTTTGTTTCTGTAACTGGGGGTTTTGAGTCCACTTTGATTTTGCCTATGTAGGCCATTGGATCTGGGGAGCCTTTAAGTGGATCAGGATTGAGATCTTTATCACTTACAATCCATGTGACTTGGATTTCGCCCATATCATGGACCTCTTTAGC
>JAEYZS010000278.1 GCA_023427925.1 Pseudomonadota bacterium
CCGCTATACTTCCTCGCGCTTCTTCCAATCTGCTTTAGAAACTTTGCCATTACAGGTATGACAATAAAAATCATTAGAGTGAGTTTCCAATCCAGATAAATCACCCAGCCCAAAAGAAATATAACTGCAATCGGATCACGGATAAGATCTGCAACCTTCCACAATCCATATTGAACATTTCCAACGTCATTGAAGGCTTTTGCCAAAGAAGTCGATGGCGAGTTTGTCGAGTGATAGGACAAGTTAAGCTTTATAAATTTGTTTTGTAATGCGGATCTAATGTTAGCTGTAATATATTCCACGATCATTTTAATTCGCGTGGAGTGAAAGAATCTAGCGATGCCATGAACAAAATAAATACCAACAATAGTCGCACTCAGCTGCAGCTTTACATCACCATTTTTGTTTGTGAAGACCTCATCAAATAGAGGTTTGACAAGCGCAGCTACCGCCGTATTACACGCTGACATAACCAAGCCAAGAAATATGACAAGGATATAGCCGTTTCGATAAGGTTTAATAAATGGCCAAAGCTTTTTGAGTTCGTTCATGTGAACTAGAAAATATAAAAGAATGGGGAGTAAGTCTATCCTTATGTGACGCTAAGCTAAACAAAAGGTGCGGCTCACCTTTCCTCGAAGAAGGGTTTGACGTAGGGGGCGGTTGGGCAGTTTTTCTTTTTGGATAGGTCTTGGGGGCTGCCGGAGAATAAAATTTTCCCACCTTTTTTCCCGCCTTCGGGTCCGATTTCGATAACAAAATCTGCTTGCTTAATGACGTCAATGTTGTGCTCGATAACTATCACAGAGCCACCAGCATCTATGAGCTTAATAAGGACCTGCATGAGGTATTCAATTTCTCTAGGATGAAGGCCCGTTGTCGGCTCATCAAGAATATACAAAGTATTGCTTTGCTGAGATCGAGTTAGCTCTTTTGCGATCTTTAATCTTTGCGACTCTCCACCTGAAAGAGTCGGAGCGCTCTGCCCAAGCCGTAAATAATCCAGCCCAACTTCCTTTAAGTACATCAGCGAGCGACGGATTTGAGGATAATTTACAAAAAAGTTCATTGCCTCAAGAACAGTCATATTCAATATGTCATTTATATTTTTTCCACGGTACTCCACCTCAAGGGCTTCTTTTCGGTAGCGTTTACCGTCGCAAGTTTCACAAGTTAAGATCACGTCGTCCATAAACGCCATATCAATTACCTGATGGCCTTCCCCATTACAATCTGGACAACGCCCTCCCTCGACATTCAAGCTGAAATAACCAGGAGTAAGGCCTCGCTCTCGAGCATCATCCGTAGATGAAAAGATGCTCCGGATTTCATCGAAAACTTTCATATAAGATGCAGGATTGCTTCTTGAGCTTTTACCTATAGGCTTTTGATCAATAAAGATAACATTAGTAATCTCGTCAATACCAGAAATCGTTTTGTATTCCAAAACCTCTTGTCTCTCTCCAGTTATGTGTTCTTCGAGGGCAGGATAGAGAGTTTGGGAAATCAATGAAGACTTCCCTGAACCAGAAACACCAGTGATAACCACAAATCGTCTGAGAGGGAAAACAGCATCCACATTTTTTAAATTGTGACCCTTGCATCCCTTAAGTTCGATTTTATATTTATACGTATTCAAATCAACGGGGCGAGGGTTGATGAGTATTTTTTTTGATTTCTCTTCTCTCAAGTAATGAGCGGTGAGAGATTTTTTGTCATCTAGAAATTCTAATTTGTCTCCCTGAAATAAAACCTCGCCGCCTAGGTGACCTGACCCCGGGCCCATTTCGATTACTCGATCACTTTCTCGAATAACTTCTTTGTCGTGTTCAACAACGACAAGGGTATTTCCTAGATTCTTAAGATCTTTTAAAATTTTAATCAATCTGTCGTTGTCACTCGGATGGAGGCCCACTGTCGGCTCGTCCAGAACATACAAGGTTTGAGATAAACCCATACCCAATTGATTTGCTAAATTGATTCTCTGATACTCACCACCAGAAAGTGTTCGAGTCGGACGATCCATGGTGAGATAGTTCACTCCGACATCCATCATAAATCCAAGGCGGGCAGTCAGCTGCTTGAGTATTTCTTGAGTTGTTTCTTTTTGTTGTTTTGTGAGCGTAAGACCTTCGAGTAGATTCAACAGATCCTCGACAGTCATTTGAGTCATCTCAGTTATAGATTTTCCTTGGACAAGAATGTGTTGCACTTCAGGTTTTAATCTTGTTCCTTTGCACGTTTTGCAAGTCTCTGCAGATTTGAATCGAGCTAGAAACACGCGCACATGCATTTTGTACTTTTTAGTTTCAAGCCACTCAAAAAGCCCCTTTACTCCGTAGAATTCTTTAGTTCCTTCCCAAATCATCTTTCTATGTTTGGCGGACAGGTCTTCCCAAGCCGTATTCATGTCAATGTCATGCTTTGTACAAAACTTTTTAAGCTCTCTTCGATCTTGAGTGGCCGACGGCATTGCAAACGGTTGGATACAACCCTCGAGTAGACTTTTTGTAGGATTTGGAATAATTTTTCGCTCGTCTAAATCCAATGTATTGCCGAAGCCATTACAGTTTGAACAAGCCCCAATGGGAGAAGAAAAATTAAACAGTCGAGAGGATATCGGAGGGAATGTAAACCCACATTCATTGCAAGACATATCTTCTGAAAACTTTAAGTCTTTCCCCGAAAGCGTATAGATCCTTGCGTGTCCGCCAAGGTAGTTTTTATTCAGATGTTTGGACGTACTATAAGCTTGATTAATGGAGTCAGCAATTCTTCCACGTTCGTCTTTGGAGAATGCGGCTCTATCTATAACGATAAAGAATTCATCTTTGGGAAGCGCAGTCTTAGAAGTTAAATCCTTCATCTCATTTTTATAGAAAATTCTTAAAAAACCTTCTTGGATCAAAAGACTCAGAAGCTTTTTGCCTTCGGCAACTCTTCCTTCAACTGTAACCGGAGCAAGTATGTATCCGCGCTCTCCCTCTAACGCATCCAAAATGTAATCCACTGAAGAAGTCACGCTCTCGGATTTGATAATTCCATGACCGTTAGGACAGTATGGAGTGCCGAGCTTTTCAAAAAGCAATCTTAAGAAGTCGACAACCTCGGTCACGGTCCCAACGGTAGAGCGAGAAGTCTTAACGGTGTTTTTTTGTTCGATTGCAATTGCTGGCGGGATATTTTCAATATCATCTAAATCAGGCTGAGGTGATTTATTCAAAAACTGTCGAGCATATGAAGACAAACTCTCGATGTAACGACGTTGTCCTTCGGCGTAAAGCGTCTCAAAAGCCAAAGAAGATTTCCCAGAGCCTGAAGGTCCACACACTACAGTAAAAGTACCGAGCGGGATATCGACATCGATATTCTTGAGATTATTCTGACGGACTCCTCTGAGTTTTATTTGTCTAATGCTTTTCTCATTCATTGAGGTCCTCTTTGAAGAAGTCGGTTCTATCCTCCTGTGCCCCAGGATTTTGCACGCCCTCTTGTTGCTGAGCAGATGGCTCAGTTCCCTCTACGAATGCTTGTCTCACAACTGTGCTTGAAGAAGCAGATGCGAGCCTCCCTGTTTCATTGTCAATGGATACAAACACAATACCCGGAGGAACATCAAATGGTTTTGATGGCATATCCTTTAATGCCGTTTGCATGTAATTAATCCAAATAGGTAAGGCAGTTCTTCCGCCAGTTTCGCCCCGTCCGAGCGTTTTTTCGTTATCAAAACCAACCCAAACACCAGTTGCAATTTGCGGCGAATACCCGATAAACCAGGCATCGTAGTATCCGTTCGTCGTTCCAGTTTTGCCGGCAACAACTTTACCAAGAGAACGCGCGGCCCCACCAGTGCCGCCCGGCTCTGCGACTGCTGCTGTAAGCAAGCTATTCATCAAGTAAGCCGTTTGAGGAGAAATCAGCTGATCAGGGTTTTCAAAGAAAAGTGGAAGGTGTTTTTTTCCAGGAGCGTCTTCGCTACCACGTTGAGCGGCGAGGACTTCCAGTCTCTCAGCTTCGAAATTATCGTCGATTTGTTTGAGCTCACTTTCAAATCGAGCGTCAAGAGATACATTTTCAAGTAAGTTTTGTCCAGACTGACTTTGAACTGACAAAATAAAGACAGGCCTAAATCTCATTCCCTGATTTGCAAAGGTAGAGAACACCTTTGTCATTTCATACAAAGTTGTACCGCTAGATCCAAGACCAATTGAAAGATCCAAATTAAGTGGACTAAAAATTCCTAAACGTCTCGCATAAGTGGCAACAGTATTTACTCCAGTCTTTTCGAGGATCTTAATTGTTGGAATATTTTTAGATTTTATAAGAGCCGTTCTAAGCAAAATATCTCCACCAAACTTAGAATCATAGTTTCCAGGTTTCCAC
>JAEYZS010000007.1 GCA_023427925.1 Pseudomonadota bacterium
TTGTAGGACATGACCTTAATTTCATTGCTGTCCACTTCGAGAATATAGTCTTCGTTATTTCCGTATTTTTTTTTGCCAACACAAACTTTGGCTGGTTGTGCTTTTGATGCCTCAGCGTATTGCGCCCACTGGAATGATATGGCCGCTAGCAATGTTAGAATAAGTGTCCAAAACTTCATTAAATCCCCCCGATAAAGTTTTTCTGTTGGTTATTCTTTTAGGCATCTTTTAGTAACGCCTGTTTTATTCAATTGTCTTAAGTGATTTTCCCCCACTTGATAATTATTCGTATCGTACCGATTTCGGAGTTTCCACATAAATGCACCGCGCCCAAAAGAAAAACTTTTAGCAAAGTCCCTCCTCGCAATACGGGTGCAAATAAAACAAGCAGGAAAGTATCAAAAATGCGTTTGATGAAGGTGAATAGGCCAGTTGATCGTAAATTTTTTGGAGATTCTCTTCGTATCGTTCTTGCAACGACTTATCTTTTAAGTAGAGCGTGAACTTAGTCAATGCACACAAATAAATCGAGTTGCCACTCGGATGGGCACCGTCATAGAGATCTTTCATCCTCACTAAGACAGAATCTTGAGAGGTTGGCGTTTGATAATATCCACCCTGTGGATCCTTAAACTCTGATTCAACCTTTTTGATATGCTCACTTGCGATTTTTAAAAACTTTTTATCCACGGTGAGTTCATAGGCGTGCATTAACGACCATACAAATGACGCCTGATCCTCTAAAAACTCAAACTTTTGTAATTCCCCTTCACAGATACGATGAAAGAGATGATTATCGAGTTTCAATTCGTCAATTATAAATTGGATATTTTTAAGTCCAGCTTGTTTGTATCTTTCATTTTTAAAAACTTTGGCCGCCTTTAAAAGTGATGCGGCCATCATGGAATTCCAGTCCGTTAGTACTTTTTCATCCAGGAGCGGTTTTATACGTTTAGTTCTTGAGACATAGATTTTTTCTCGAATAGGTTCAAAATCTTTAAAAAATTCATCAGCATCTTGTTTTAAATGCTCTTTTAGGAAGAAAATATTGTGTCCGTTTTTCTCTTGAGTGGCTTCGTCATAGAAATTGCCGTCATCTTGAAGGTCAAAATGTTGATCTACAAATTTAAATTCTTCATCAGTCAAAAGACTTCGCAATTCTTGAGTACTCCAAATATAAAATTTTCCTTCCTCACCTTCTGAATCTGCATCAAAGGCACTGAAAAATCCACCTTCCTTGTTGGTCATTTCGCTTAAGACAAAATCTAAAGTCTTTTCAGAAACTGCTTTGTAAAAGGGATTCTTGGTGAGCTCAAAACACAAAGTGTATGCATAGGAAGTCCATGCCTGATCGTAGAGCATTTTTTCAAAGTGAGGGAGCTGCCACTTTTCATCTGTAGAGTAACGATGAAATCCGCCACCGATGTGATCATAAATGCCACCTTGGTGCATCTTAGAAAGCGTTTTTTCTACTAATGCGAGGGAATCTTTATCGTTTGAAAGTCGATAATTTTCGAGCAAAAAAATCAACTTGTGCGGAGATGGAAACTTAGGTTTTGTTCCAAATCCACCATTGTCGCTATCAAACATTTGAAAAAGCTCTTCCTTTGCTCTTTCAACCAAGACTTCAAGATCAAACTCCCCTGTGGCGCTCGTGCTCTTACTTTTTTGAAGTTCTTCGATGGCCGATTGAATACCTCCCACAGTTTGCTCCAGCTCGACCTTATGATTAACAAAAATATCAACCACTCGAGGCAATAGATCCATCAGCCCTACTCTTCCATACTTAGAAGTTTTTGGAAAGTACGTGCCTGCAAAAAACGGTTTTTGATCGGGTGTTAAAAAGACTGTGAGGGGCCACCCACCATGGCCTGTCATCATTTGGCAAACCATCATATATACCGAATCAATATCGGGTCGTTCTTCACGATCTACTTTTACTGCGATAAAGTTTTTGTTGAGTATATCCGCAACTTTTTGGTCTTCGAAGGACTCATGCTCCATGACGTGACACCAATGGCATGTGGAATAGCCGATAGATAAAAAAATGGGTTTGTTTTCTTGTTTGGCTCTTTTAAAGGCGGTATCTCCCCATGGATACCAGTCGACGGGGTTACTAGCGTGCTGCTTGAGATATGGGCTTTTTTCATTTTTTAAGTGATTCATGTGTAACTTCAATCTATCTATAAGCTGGTGAGTGTAAAGCAAATATTGTCACAAAAAAGGTCATAACTACGCTAAATCCCATATATTTTAAAAGGATGGGCACAAGGCTTGAAGATATAACTATTTGATGAAAAAGGTTCTCGTTCTAGCTCTAATAATGTTCACTGTCGAGGGACACGCTCAAAATACGTGTTCTTCCCTTTTTAGCGCTCAAAAGACCGCAACAGAATCGCGCCCTACCGAGCCACACGGTACAGAGGAAATCTCTCAGTCTCTTGCTCAAGAGTCCGTCGAATTTATTA
Source organism: Pseudomonadota bacterium (assembly GCA_023427925.1). Taxonomy (GTDB): domain Bacteria; phylum Bdellovibrionota; class Bdellovibrionia; order Bdellovibrionales; family JAEYZS01; genus JAEYZS01. The sequence goes on from JAEYZS010000007.1 coordinate 2,469, forward strand.
CGGCCTTTAGAACTCACAAAGAAGTTCTCGATACAAGAGAGATCTCTATTAGCGCAAGAACGCTGGAGAATGCAGATGCACAGTTTTTGAGTTTCAGAGAAGCTTTTAGACACTTTAATCAAAGGCTCATTCCTCTATGGGAAGAAATCCTAAGTCTACGAGAAAATCAATCAGCACCCATTTCAGACCGAAGATCTTTAGAAAATACAAAAGAGCTTAATAGAGCAGAAAAGAGCTTTTATGACGAGATGAATGGGTATGTGCTTCGTACAAGCGAATTCCTCTCGGCCATCGGAGTGAATCACTCTATAGTCTTTCGACGTGTCCCGGAGATACCTGAAAGCCACTCCCTTTATATCATCATAAGTACCACTGGTGAGAATTTGGTTAATCGCTTGGCAAGAGGACTTTATGAAGATCGATTTTACCAGAGAAGTCATGTCCCTGGTTATCAAATGCAAATCCGTATAGATCCGGCAGAGCTAGCTAAAGAAAACTCAAAGGGTTTCTTTTTAGAAGACGGAGATTTACGACCCATTTCACTCAACCCTTATATATTTGCTCAAGATTCACTCTATAGAAACTCGACAGGTCTTCACGAAACTGTTCACGCGATTTCAGATTGGCTACGAGACATTGGATACATAAAACCTTATCACGCAGAAATTAGAACTTTAGAGCTAACGCAAAAGACACAAGACAAGCTCAACGGTTACGAAGATTTTTTTAGTGTCGATGAAATTTTAGCGTTTCGCGTATCAATTCGAACTCTTATACGGCATATGTTGATTATGACCTACGAGCCAGGCCTATACGAGGCTGCGCTTAGAGATATAAAAATGGATATCAAAAGAATAGTCGTTTTTTCAGAGATCACAAACGAAATATTTAAAGAAATTCAGAACATTGAATCCAGAAGGTCATATACAGAAGATGTACGCAATCTAAAGGTGTCTGTCGAGGGAGATAAGTTTCATGTTCTTTCCCCAGGAGAAGTTCGCGCTGAAGATACAATTGTTATGACAAACTTCACGACTCAGCTTTATACCGCAATCGGAAAGAAACTTGACGATATAAGTGATCATAGCCGTACTGAACAGAGGCAAGCTTTAAAGAAAATCGCAAGAGTTCTAAGTCTACACGAAGTCAAAAAGCTTGATGGAAATTATCCGTCGATGGAAAAAGTCCACCAAATGCTAAATGAGTAAAATTCGGATGAACATTCCAAAGCGTACTATTATCACGTGAGGATAGTACGCGAGGATAGCACGCGAGGATTTTCAAAATCGCTAGCAACTCGGAAGATAACCCAAAGACAAACGCTTAGTAGAAAGACTTGTTTGTCTTTGCCATTTGAATAAGCGGTGCCGACGGTTTAAATCTCGTTCCAAACTTCACTGCAAACTCCTCTAAAGTATCTGTTATTTTCTCACTTCCGATAGAGTCAGCATATCTGAGCAAGCCCCCTCTAAATGGAGGGAAGCCTGTACCCATAATCATGCACATATCGACATCTTGTGGTGTTTCGACAATTTTATCATGGAGGAAAGCCAAGGCAGCTTCATTGATCATGGCGTAAATACCGCGCTCAACTGCAACTTTTTCGTCTAATTTTTTAGAGGGCATTGAGAGCTTCAGGTCTGAATAGACTTTCGGATCAACATTGAGCTTGTAACCCTTATCGTCGTAGAGGTAAAAACCTTTTTTGTTTTTCTTACCGAGTCTACCCGTTTCGGCGACGTTCACCATAGTTTTTGATGGAGCGGCTCTTTCACCAAATGCTTTGTGAAATATTTTTGCAACTTTAACCCCGACATCAATACCGATTTCATCAATCAAATGGAGCGGACCCATTGGCATACCAAACTTCAAGAAAGCTTTATCAATCTCTTCAACTGAGTAACCTTCTTCGAGGAGATAAACTGCTTCGTTTAAATATGGAAGTAAAAGCCGATTAACTAAGAAGCCCGGCCCATCTTTCATCACCACTGGGGTTTTTCCCATTTTTTTGCAGAGATCAAAAATTGTAGCAACTGCAACGTCAGACGTTTTCTCACCCCTAACAACCTCTACAAGCGGCATTTTGTGAACAGGGTTAAAAAAATGCATACCGACAAAGTTTTCAGGACGTTTTAGATCCGCACCCATCTCCGTTACACTTAATGAGGAAGTGTTCGTCGCAAGAATCACATCGGGCTTACAATGCTCGTATGTTTCAGCCAAAACTTTTTTCTTGATATTCATATCTTCTACGATTGCTTCAACAACAACATCTGTGTTTTTGAAACCCTCATAACCTGTTCCACCGCTGATTCTTGCCATCTTTTGATCGTAATCACTTGGAGTAATCTTTCTCTTTTTTAGAAGTTTAGACCAGATAGATTGAGCTTGTTGGAATCCTAATGCGATCGCCTGAGTGTTAATGTCTTTCATTCGAACTTCAAGACCCTTATCCGCACCAAGTTGTGCAATACCACCACCCATTGTACCCGCTCCAAGAACGGCCATTTTTGAAACCTTGAGTGGTTTTACATTTGGATCAGAAACTCCAGTTTGTTTTTTTACCGCTTCCATCATGTAGAAGAGATTGATTAAGTTCTTACTTACAGCAGTGGCTGCAACTTCGCCAAAGTGCTTGGCTTCGATATCAAGGGCCTTTGTTCTATTGGACATGCCGTAAATTTTTTGGATAACATCGAGAGCTTTTACCGGTGCAGGGTAATGACCTTTAGTTTGTTTAAGAAGCATCTTCCTTGCTTGAGAAAACACAATGGGTCTGCCAATTGCACTTTCCAAAAATTTCGCTGCGGCACCCTTCGGAGAAAATCTCTTTACTCTCTTCTTTGAACCTTTAGAAATGAGGTCTCTTGCGTATTTGATAGCATATTCTTCGAGCAATGCAGATGGTACGATCTCATCAACAAGTCCAAGCTTACCCGCCTTCCTGCTATCAACGGCTTTACCTGCAAGGATAATATCCAAAGCGGCCTGAAGACCAATTGCACGAGGTAACCGATAGCAACCACCAAAGCCAGGATAAATTCCTAATTTAGTTTCTGGAAGTCCGATCTTTGTTGATGAATCATCAGAAGCAAGTCTGTAGTCACAGGCCAACGCAAGCTCTGTCCCACCACCCATACTTGCACCGTTAATGGCGCAAACTACTGGGAACGGAAGATCTTCGATTTGATTGATCACTGCTTGGCCTTGAGCGGCTGCTGCACTTGCAAGCTCTGGAGTATTGAGGTTTTTAATTTCGTCAATATCAGCTCCAGCAATAAAGATCTTAGGCTTTCTGGAAATGATCACTAAACACTTTGTGTCTGAAGACTTCAAAGTGTTCAACTTGTCACTGAGCTCCTTCATGACAGGGCTTGAAAGTTTATTTACTTTTTCTCCTGGGAGATCGAGTTCCAAGAGAGTTACACCGCCATCTAATTTGTTAATTTTCATGCTTTCCATAATTAAGCCTCTCTTTCAATAATCATTGAACCACCTTGACCGCCACCGATACAAAGAGTTGCTAAACCAAACTGAACATTCTTAAGTTGCATTTCTCTCATCAACGTTAACACTAATCTTGTTCCCGTGGTACCAACTGGATGACCTAGGGCAATCGCTCCACCATTCACATTGAGCTTACTTGGATCAATTGAGCCTGGAGCTTTACTTAGCCCCAGTTTCTCTTGAGCGAATTTATCTGACTCTAGCGCTCTTAAGCATGCGATCACTTGCGCAGCAAACGCTTCATTCAACTCAACAAGGCCCATATCTTTCAATTCGAGTCCTGCTCTTTTGAGTGCAAGTGGCGATGAATATGCGGGCCCTAGTCCCATTCTTTCCGGCTCTAAACCTCTAAACGCATAGGATTTGATCGAAGCCACTGGTTTATACCCTAAGCTTTGCGCCTTTTCACGACTCATCAGAAGCAACATGGATGCTCCATCAGTGATGGGACAGGAATTTCCTGGCGTTACAGTCCCGAATTTTCTATCAAAGAAAGGTTTAAGCTTTGCAAGTTGTTCCATGCTTTGACCATCTCTAGGTCCAACAT
>JAEYZS010000051.1 GCA_023427925.1 Pseudomonadota bacterium
CGGGAAGGGCTACCGGCGTTCATCTGCATTTTGAATTAAGAATTGCAGAAGTCGCCGTCAATCCTTATTCCTACTTTCCCACTCCCCGGCTATCAAGCAAATAACCCCGACCCCGAATCTTTAGACCTTGATCCTTAAATTGTTCCTCAATAGAATATTCTTCATGAGAATGATTATTTGGATATTACTTGTAACCCCCTCCCTCTTTGCTCAGATAGAAACGAGCGAGCAAAACTTTTTAGAATCCAAAGCTATTTTAAGAGAAATTCAAAAAGAAAATTCTCTCCAGCGCGGTAACGTCGATATTCGAATGGGATTATTGCAGATTTCTACCAACAAGCCCGCTGACCCCTTAAAACTCAACTCTCGAAACGAAATGCCATTCCTGGAGTTTTCCTATGATGGAACTCTAGTTAAGCGATGGGGAATTTCAGCAAGCCTCCAGCATGCGCAAAACACTTTAGGAAACGGAACTTACAACACGACTTCGGCTTATCAGCAGACCTACCAATTGGGATTTAATTACAAGCGTGTTCTCGATGAGACAATGAGTAAGAACTATATTTTACTCAAGGCTCAGTACTATGGAATGTCGAATAACTTTGTACTCGGTAATCCACAAGATTTCTATATCAAGTCAGAGTCTGGAATTTTGCTTGGTATTGAGCGAAGCCTCCCCGTGACAGAACTTTTTGATATACGAGGAGGTTTTGATTTTGTCTATATCACGGCCGTGGATACAGAAAGCACATTGGAATATCGAAACAAAGGCCATGGATTACAGCTCCGAGCTGAGGCATTTTATAACCGTTCTAAAGCCAGCAGATTTGGGTTGGGTTACAACATCAGCGCGTTTTTTAATAAGTTCGAAGACCCTGGGTTTCAAGCCAGAGATCGCCACACACAGACCTACAAAGCACTGTATTTGAGTTATAATCGATTATTTTAGTTGCCCTATACCCACCTTCTTTGCATAAAATATAAGCTCCACGGGGGTTTTGTATGATGAAAGTATTCTTAGCATTGATATTGTTTTCGACGAGCGCCTTTCCGTGCTCGAGTTTTCAGTTGAGAGATTCTAACTCCTACGTCGGCAAGAGTTATGATTGGCGCTTTGGTGACGCATTAGTAATTTACAATCCAAGTGCTTTAGAGAAATTCTCTCTTACATTAAAGCCTGAGCAAAAAAAGATCCAGTGGACATCGCAGTATTCAAGTTTAACTTTCAATCAATACGGCCTTGATTTCCCGAATGGCGGAATCAACGAAGAAGGCCTCACTGTGGAAATTCTTTGGCTTGATGGAAGTGTTTTTCCAGCGCAAGACCATAAGCCAATCCTAAACGAGCTTCAGTGGATTCAATACATTCTTGACACGCAAAAAACAACTCTTGGAGCAATTTCAACTCTTGAGAACGTAAGAATCGAACCTGTATATGCAAAAGTTCATTACTTTGTTTGTGATAAATCGAACGACTGCGCGACCCTTGAGTTTGTCAACGGTAAGCTTGTAGTCGGTGATTACCAAAAGACGGGTTTTGAAGTGATCACAAATAATACTCTAAAAGATTCTTTAAAATATTTGTCTCAATATAAAAACTTTGGTGGCAAAAAAGATATCGATTGGAAGAGCGAACACTCTTTAGATCGTTTTACTCGCATAAATGAATTTCTCCGCGTTTACAAACAGCAGACTGATCCAATCAGCTATGCGTTCAAAACACTCGATAGCGTATGGCAAAAGAAAGATGCCTTAAGCCTTACAAGCCACACTCAATGGCAAATTGTTCATGATAAAGCCAATCTAGAAACCCATTTTAAAACGTCTTTCGGCAATAAGGAAATGGCTAGTGTTTCCTTGCTGGCCTTCCCTCCTCATTGCAATAACAGATTCTATTTTGATCTCGACAATGCAAAACGTGGAAATATTATTTCTAAGTTTAAACCGATTTCATATGAAGTGAACTATAAACACGTCAAAAAAACTTTGTTAAAGGTAATGCCACTTGCACCCGAAGATATGGTTCAAAGTATCGCAAAGGCTCCGTTTCACTTTAAATGCTTGCAGTAATTTTATAAAGCAGACTTTCACCCATACGAACTTTCCCAGTGGCAAAACGAGAGCCTTCTGGGAAGAAGCTTTTTTCATAAACCATGACTACTGTCGATCCCATATGGAAAGCTCCAAGATCATCTCCTCGCAAGACGGTGATGGGCTGCTCGTACGTTTTTTTAATGGGCTTACGATCTAAGAATTTATTAGTGATAACGTCCTTATCAAATGTCAGAGTCATCTTTCCGACATTTGTAGCTCCGACCATGACTAGGGAACACACACCTTGATCCGTTTCGATATTCACGACAACTCTTTCATTGATCGCAAAGAGGTTTTTAATATTGCTAGTGCTCCATTTATTTACCGGCCAAAGCTTGCCTGGAATATAGTGAATGTCTGTGATCTTTCCATCAACTGGAGAATGCACCCTGTGATAGTCTGTAGGGCAAAGATAATACAAAAAGAAATAACCATTTAAAAGTCTCTCACTCAAAGTATCGTTTTGAAGGAAATCCTTAAGCGAGTAAACCATACCCTTAGCTTGAATGAGCGTTTCGCCACCCATCTTTCCATATTGAGTAAGGTCTGAATCTGCAGGGTGGACGACGCCATCGCCAAGGGGTCTAATTCCGACCTTAAGTTTTCTAGTAAAAAAATCGTCAAGAGTTTTGTACTCATGGACCTCAAGTTCCGCTTCGTAGAGGTCAATTCTATATATTTTGGCAAAATTCCTAATCACTTCGCGAACGACAAATCCCGGCCACGAAACTTGTGCCAATAAACCAAATAGGTAGCTGATAAGGTTTTTAGGTAAAACGTACAGGATGGAATAAAACATGTTTTAAAATATACCCCAACTGCCATATTATGCGAAGTAAATTTAGGGCGTTATCTGCCCTAAGCTTAATTTGCTCATTAACTTTGAGCCATAGGCGGAAATATGAAACTATTAAAAGACTTAAAAGTCCCTCTCGATGCTGATATTTCAGACATAATCAAAAAACAAATCCCAACCTTTTCATCATTTAGAGTTATCAAAAAATCAGTCGACGCAAGAAAACGTCACGCCATACATGAGGTCTATACCGTTGAAGTCTATATGCCAGGTGAAACGCCTCAGGATCATGACTTCCCTGTCTCTAGAATTAATTTCAAGGGAAATAAGCCTATAATCATTGGTGGCGGCCCCGCTGGCCTTTTCTGCGCCCTAAGACTTATTGAAAGAGGAATCCCTTGCATCGTTATCGAAAGAGGCTCACCGACTGAAAAAAGAATTTTTAAGATTAATCGATTCTGGAGATACGGCGAATTTGATCCCGAGGACAATGTTTGTTTTGGCGAAGGTGGAGCAGGCTTTTTTAGTGACGGAAAATTGATCACAAGAATTAAATCGGATTATATCCCCTATGTGATGCATCGACTTGTAAAGTTTGGAGCACCGGAAGAAATTCAATATCTCTCTAATCCACACGTGGGTTCCGATAAAATCCGTCGAATAATGCCAAAGATGAGAAAGCATCTCCAAGAAAACGGCTGCGAAATTCTTTTTAATACAAAAGTCACTGGGCTTATTCATACGAATGACCGCGTTACGGGTGTTAAAATCTCCGACGGAACAGAATACCACTCAGACCACGTGGTCCTTGCTACGGGTCACTCTGCGAGCGATATGCTCGAGCATCTAAATGAAATTGGAGTAAAGCTTGAGGGTAAGTCCTTTGCCATGGGCTTGCGCGTGGAACATCCCCAAAAGTTCGTTAACGAAGTTCAATATAGGACGTTTGCCGAACATCCTAAATTAAAATCTGCAAATTATAAATTAGTCTACAATACGGACGATGGAATTGGAGTTTATAGTTTTTGTATGTGTCCAGGTGGGTATGTTTTGTCGAGCGGAACCGAAGCCGACGGCATCGTGTGCAATGGAATGAGTAACTACAACCGAAATGGTCAATTCGCAAACTCTGCAATTGTTGTCACCATCGATCACAAAAAATTATTTGGCGATGATCTTTTTGGAGGAATGAAGCTCAGAAGATCTCTTGAGAAAAAATGTTTTGATGAAATCCAAAAGCAAGGCGGAACTAAGGAAATCCCTGTTCAAACAACCATGGATTTCATGAAAGGACAAAAGGGAAAAGCTCTTCTCACATCATCACCTTCTGGTGTTTTGCCCGTCAATTTTCATGAGATTTTGCCAGAGTATATGATTGAACCACTCAAAGAAGGACTAAAGAATTTTGATTCAAAAATGCCCGGATTTATTTCTCAGGAATCTCAACTGCATGGAATTGAATCCAGAACTTCTTGCCCATTGCGCGTTCCAAGAGATAAAGAAACCTATGTCTCTATCTCTCATAAAGGTCTCTATCCCGCAGGAGAGGGCGCAGGCTACGCAGGCGGAATCACTTCGGCAGCCGTCGATGGAATACGAATCGCCGAGAGTATCGCTTCAAATTATAAAAGCTAAAAGGCATTCTTGAAGATCAATTTCTAGCTTAAGAGGTTCGCTCCGAAATCGACCGGTTAAAAATTTCGATTATGCGTTGGTTTTTCCGTCGTCTTCTTCATCGAATGCTCTAAAGGCATCGAAAGCAGCATTTGCCAAGCCTGAAACCGTTGGTTTTTCGGTATTCTCTCCAACAACTTCTTTTATGGCTTCCATTACTTCTTGAGTGAGTTCTTCTGTTGATGACTCTTCATTCGGAACTTCTGATAGAGCTTCAACTGCTACTTCTGGTGCTGCTTCTGGTGCTGCTTCTGGTGCTGGGGCTGCGTTTTGTTGAGCTTCTTCAGCAGCTTGCGCTTCTAAAAGCTTATCTTCATAACGCTTAAGCCATTTGATCTCGTTATCATCAACAGATTGACCCATAATCATGCGTTCACGAATATCATCAGCCTTATCTTTGTCTCTTTGCTCGCGTTGTCTTTCTTTTTCCTTTTCAAAATACTCACTCGAAGTTGAGATCTCGCTTAAGCGGTCTGTAATTTTGGAAAACTCTTCTTCAGCCTCCGCATCTCTTGCACCGTAATCGAGTGATAACTCACCAGTGAGCATATCAAGAGTCTTTTTCTCTTCTTCCTCACCGCCAATTCCTTCAGGAATGAGTTGGTCGATTTCTTCAAGAGAAGGAAGCTCACGAATATTTCTAAGGCCAAAAACTTCTAAGAACTTTTTAGTCGTTTTATAGAGCATTGGTTTGCCAGGAAGATCGGACTTGCCGTCAAATTGCAAAAGTCCTTTGTCCATAAGAACTCTGATCAAGTGACCTGATTCCACGCCTCGAATGGTGTCAACTTCAGCCTTAATACAAGGTTGTTTGTAGGCAATGATTGCTAAAACTTCCATGCTTGGACCCGAAATCCGGAACGGACGTTGTTTTACTACGTTCTTTAAAAATTCAGCGTTTTCAATTTTTGTACGAAGTTGGTATCCGCCAGCAATTTCTTCGATATAAACACCACGCTCTTGACTTGCAAGATCCGCTGCGTATTCTTCCAGAGCGCGACGAAGTTGCTTTGTCTTGATATTTGTACCTTTAAAGACAGCTTTGATTGCATCAAATGTCATAGGCTTAGGAGAAGAGAATAAAATACTTTCAAGCAATGATTTTAGTCTATCGTCTTCAATAAAGACTTCTTGTTGCTCTTCATCTACTGAAGCAACTAAGCCTTCTTGCTCCATAAGAGAGGTCAATTCTTCTGAAGTTTGATTTTGAGCATACTCAGTTTCTTGAGCTTCCGCTTCGATTTCGACCGTATCTGAGGCTTCCATCTCAAGAGCTTCGCTCTCAATAGCCTGGCTTTCTAGTTCGTTCATCTCAGTTGAATTGATATCAGTTGGTTCAGACATTTATTTATTTCCCCAATCAAAGACTTAAATTTCGCTATCTCTCATTTTTTCAGTATGCTCTTCAGCTATAAGCTCTGCTTCAGCTTCGTTAGAAGCATTTGTACTTTGCTCTAAGCTCTTTTTAATCACATCTTCGATGGGCTCCATAG
>JAEYZS010000125.1 GCA_023427925.1 Pseudomonadota bacterium
GTCTATGGAGCAAGACCCCTAAAAAGATTCTTACAACGAAACATAGAGACTCAGCTGGGAAGAAAATTCATCGCCGGCGAAATCAACGACGGCTCCGACATTCAGATTGACGTAGCGCACGACAAACTCGTCTTCGATAAAAGGTGAGCCGCACCTTTTGTTTAGCCTTGCATCATCTTTGGGACGCTGCTAGACAAAAGGTGCGGCTCACCTTTTGGAGGAATGATGATTTTGACGGATACTGAGATACTAAGGCATTTGGAAGATAAGACTATTGTTATTGAACCGTTTAATCCTAAAGCTTTAGGGACTAATTCTTATGATGTTCATCTTGGGAAGACGTTGGCAATTTATACTGACGATGTTTTGGATGCAAAAAAGCACAATACGATAAAGTATTTTGAGATTCCTGAAGAAGGATATGTTTTACAGCCTGACCAATTCTATCTTGGTGTTACACTTGAGTACACTGAGACTCATAAGCATGTTCCTTTCTTAGAAGGCAAATCCAGTATTGGAAGACTCGGTATTGATATTCATGCTACTGCTGGAAAAGGTGACGTTGGATTTTGTAACTATTGGACTTTAGAAATTTCTGTAAAAAAACCTGTACGAGTTTATGCGGGGATGCCGGTCGGACAATTGATTTATTTTGAAATCAAAGGCGACGTCGACAACTACTACAATAAAAAAGGCTCAGCAAAATACACTGCTAAAACGGATCGCCCAATGGAATCCATGATGTGGAAGAATCAGTTTTGATCCTTCACAGCAGCCGATAGGATTCCCATTGTATTCATTGGATTTTTTGGTGGCTTACCATATTTATGTAGGTAAAGTTGTAAAGCGAGATCCCAACCTCTATTTCTAACACCTTCTAAATCAATAGCCTCTCGTTGCTGAGCTTCTCTTGTATTCTCGTTCGTATAATTGAGTCTAACCGTGTACCCTGCATCTAGGTTTCTCATAGCCATAAGAGTTGTTGCAGCAATGCCTTCACCTTCAACGACTGTTATATCCCTCTTAAACGGTGATGCTCTCAGCCTATTCGTACCGTCATAATTAACAGTAAGTGATTCCTTCTTGGCTTGATCTTTCAGATTAGTAGATGCCAGCTCTCCTGCAAAATGCATAAATCTCGAATAGCTCGCCCCTTCCACAACAATAAGCGTATGATTTATACTTTCTTTAATTTGCGAGTCTTCTTTAAAGAACATTGTATTTGTCGAGCGCTTAACTATTAAATCGTGAAAATGGGAGTCTTGCTTTTCTGCTTGGATTCTAAATTCAAACTTTAAACCTCTTGCCTGTGCCGATTCCATAATTGATGTCATAAGCAATAAAGATCCAATGCCATCAAACTTCAAAGCGTTGGTATAGATTTTTACTGTCGCCCCTTTTGGAGCGTTTAAAATCATATCAAACAAACCGAGCAAGGCATCCCCAGCATTTTTCGAACTAGATGTAACAGCTCGGCTTTCGATCTCAAGTTTTGCGGCATAATCGTGAATGTCGCGGCGAGAAACATCTGCCTTTTGAGGGTTGTTGGTGCGCTGGCTATTAAATAAACCACTACAAACCATCGCGCCTGACTGCAGACTAAAAAATACAATTGAAAGTGCCAAAATTGGGCCAAAAAACGCCATAAGTGTCCAATCCTCTGTTAGAGCTGCCATCTATCATGGTCTTAGCTATTAAAATTTACTAACTGACATCCTATTAGCAAGTGGTATGCCTAGATTCTAGAGAGCTGTAAAGATCATCTCTATTGTTGAACGAAACAGCAAAATTTATGGGTAAGACTTATAAAGTTAGCAAGCCGTAGATTCCGTGAATTCAATCTCAATTGTCGAATGCCACAATCCCAACTTTTGCACTTCTTCATGAGACCACTTCTGCACTTCTAAATACGTCTCTTTGGACGCATTATCCTTGAGTAAAATATGAGTTGTCAGAACATGCTTTTCACCATCAAGCGACCAAACGTGAGTGTGGTAAACCTTTTCGACGTCTTTGTGCTTTGACAACATCACTTCAATTTGACCTCGATCAACAGATGAAGGCGTTGACTGAAGTAAGACCATAAACACACCTTTTAGATTTTTAAACACATTGATCACGATGACCGTCGTAATAGCTAAGGATAGAATTGGATCAAGGATTGGTATATCTTTAAACTGAAGCACAATAGAAACAATCAGGACTGCCAACCATCCCAATACATCTTCCATCAAATGCCAAGAAATCACCCTTTCATTGAGCGAGTGACCTGTGCGGATCAAAAGCACCGAGGCTCCATTTACAATTAAACCTGCAATCGCAAAATACATCATCCCTTCAGCATGGACATCCTGAGGATTCATAAGGCGCGGAATCACTTCAGTTAAAATCCAAACTGAACCAGCGATTAAGATCATCGAATTTATCAGAGCCGCAAGCAGAGAGAACCTTCGGTAACCAAAAGAAAACTTCGCATCACCTTTTTTTGTGGAAACTTTTTCGAGATACCAACCTAGGGCCAGTGCTAAAC
>JAEYZS010000142.1 GCA_023427925.1 Pseudomonadota bacterium
GCTTACGATAGATGAAAAGTCTAACGTGACACTTTCTTTTAAACACGCAAAAGGTGCCGGTCGAGATCAAGTGATTGCGGCTAGAAACGGTCTGATTAATATCGATAGACTACATGATCAAATGATCGCACTTTCTGAAAAGCACAAACTTGAGATTGCTCTTTTAATGCCATCGTCAAATACATCTTACGACAGCATAATCCAATTAATGGATTCATTAAGAGCAGCAAATATTAAAGACATCGGACTTTCACCACTATAAACGAGGACTACATGTCACAAAGTATTTTAAATTCTAAAGTGATGACTGGGCCACTGGCCAATCAAGGGATCGTAAGGTCTAAACACAATAATGCAATCAAAAAGCAAAACCTCGTGTTTTCGCTCAACTTAGTTGCATTGATTGATGCTTTCTCCATTCTAGTTATATTCCTACTTTCTAACTATAGTGGCGACGCCCACAACGTGAACGTTTCAGATAAAATTACCCTACCCAGAGCTACTCAAACCGAAATCATGACTATGGGTACTGTAGTCAAGATAGAAGGGAACAAATACTTTGTAGACGACAAAGAAATTCGTTTTGACGACCTCGTAGCAAAACTTATCGAAGCAAAGAAATCTAAAGAGAATGAAACAGATGATGTGAAAAATTCTTTGATAATCCAAGCTGACCGACAACTTGATTTTGATATTTTGAGTCCAGTGATCAAAGCTGGTGGCTCTGCTGGATTCAATCAGTATAAGTTCGCCGCTATTCCATCAGGGAATAAAAAATAAATTACGCAATAGAAACTCGTTGCACGGAGAAGCTAATTATGAAAACACTTGTTGCCATTATCCTCACCTTCAATCTCGCATTACCAGTTTATGCAGACAAAATGGATTTGGATGCGCATACAAGTCTAATCAACAAGCTCACTTCAATAGTGGGTTACTCCGACGAATCGGTGTCCAAACAAAATATGATTATACGGCTAGCAGATCTCCATTCGGAAAGAGCAAGGCTCTATGCGATCCAAAATGAAGGAAAAGGCGAAGCTACATTTAAAAAAGAAATCGAAACTGATCGTAAGACAGCTCTTTCTTTATATGATCAAGCATTTAAAAAAGCTCAAAAAAAGACCCAAGGACTTATTCTCTTACAAATGGCTCACCTACATCAACTCCTTGGTAATCCAAAAAAATCAAAATCTCTCTTTGACCAAATTTTAAAGGATCGTAAGCACTATGATTCGGTAGTTATTGCCGAAGCTCTTGTAGAAGCGGGTGACTACGAATATAACCATGGGAATTTTAAAAAATCTCTAACCCATTTCATGAACGCTGTAGCTATCAAAAATGCTCCTAGAAAAAATTATGCTCGCTATCGAATTGCATGGGGCGAATTTCACTTAGGAAATACTAATAAAGCGCTCGCTCTTATGGTCTCATTTTTAAAAGATTCTAATTCTTTCAAACGAGCAGATGGTTCTCATGATTCCTCTTTCCAAGAAGAAGCCTCTAGGGACTACGCAACATTTCTGGCTCGTCGAAATGTTACTGCAAAAGACATCGAAACACTCGTAGAAGTTAGCCCTAATAATGTTAAACAAACCAACCTTACCTATTTAGCTACAGAACTTGACAGAACTGGTAAAAAGCAGAGTGCTCTTCAAGTTTGGGCGATCATTGGTGCCAATAAGCAAAAAGGCGACGATAAAATAGAAGGTCAAATTAAAATTGCCAGAATTCAATACGATCTCAATAAAAAAGATGAAACTGTTAAAGAAATTCGTATAGCAAGTAAGATGCTTATTGAAGATTGCGAAGAAGAAGCAAATTGCAAAGCCCTGCAACAACAACTAAGAAAGATTGTTACCGATTGGGGTCAAGCCGAAGAAAGAAATCCTTCCCGGCAGCTCGTAGAAGCTTACAAAGTATATACTTCAAATTTTCCTGATATTGAAGTGAACTACTGGGCAGCTATTGCCGCTCAAAAGCTTAAACAATACAAAGATGCCTTCAATTTCTATAAAAATTCAGCAGAACTCTCGTTTGAGTATAAACGCTCTAAAGAACTCAAAACCCAAGACCGAAACATTCATAGAATATTTGAAGGCTCTCTCTTAGGCGCAATCGACGTGGCCGAGCAATCAAAACTGATCGAACTCAGAGACCAAGCTTATCAACAATATTTAAAGTTAAATGCCGATGGCGAAAAGTCTCTCGAAGTAAGATACCAAATCGCGCAACTCCTCTTAGAAAGAGCTGAGCATCAAAAAGCAGCAGTAGCGTTTAAAGAAATCGCATTAACAAATGCAAAAGGTCCTCAAGCCATCAAAGATAAAGCTGCAGATCTTGCTCTAGATACTTTGGTCGTCATTAAAGAAGAAGAAAGATTGGAAGAATGGGCTTTTGAATTTGCTCAAAAGCTCCCAAAGAGACGAAAAGAATTTTTGGCAATTGGCAGAAAATCTATCTTAAACCAAGCAGCAAAAGCCATAAATACTTCTAAGTCTGACTCAGACCTTGAAAAGCACTATACAAAACTTTCTAGAATAGACCTTTCACCTGCCCCTGCATCTGAAAAGATCAGCTTCTATAAGCACAGAGCCCTAATTGCTTACAAAGTGAAGAATCTTGATGCACTTATAGCTTCTTCGAACCTCATAGTAAAAGAAAAGAATTCTACGGCTTCTGATAAAAACGAAGCCCTTACTCAGCTTGCTTGGGCTTATGAAATGAAGTTGGACTTTAAAAATGCACTAGCAACTCTTAAAAAAATAACACCTGCAAAGAACAAGATGGATGAACATGTTTTAAAGCTAGGGATGCTATCTGAACTTGCAGGCCAAAACCCCACACCATATTACAAACAATTCTTAAGCATATCAAAGAGTACTAAACAAAAACAAGAAGTTGCATTTAACCTTGTTCGTTTAGCAAAGAATAAAACTTCAGCTTTTAACCAGTATAAATCATATCTCAATGGGAACATGGCACT
>JAEYZS010000247.1 GCA_023427925.1 Pseudomonadota bacterium
CTATTATACTACCCAAAAAGTAGCTCAAAAAGAGTTTTGCAATGTACTTATCAATTATATCTAACATCGTTATTCTTGAGGGTAGTCGTCGTCTAATTCCAAGTCAAAAACGTTTTAGAGACAACTGTACTTTCTGTTGACTCTCTTTTTTAAAAATCGTTTACTCTAGGATATGGCTTTACGCGTCTTACTCGCAGACAATAGTGAAACAATCAAAAAAGTCATTCAGTTGACTTTACAAGAGTTCCAATTGGACCTTAGGGTCGTCACATTGGGTGTGGATGTTTTGGACGTGGCCACTCAATTCAAACCAGATATTATTTTTGTGGACATTTTACTCCAAAAAAAATCCGGTTATGATGTTGCAAAAGAATTAAAACACAATGTCCACACGAAGAACATACCTCTGATCTTGATGTGGAGTGGGTTCATGGAGTTTGATGAAGCAAAAGCCAAAGAGTCCCTTGCCGACGCTCGACTTGAGAAGCCTTTTGATTCAGACACTTTAAAAAACTTAGTCACTAAACTTGTAAAAAAACCTGAAGAAAAGGCAGCTTCAAACGATGTAAATAGTTTTTTGGACTTTCCAACTCCAAAAGCTACAATGCCTACGAGTACTCCTAAATCTGCTAAAAATGAAGATCCATTAAAATCATTAGAAAACATTCAGCGTGAAGCAGAAATGTTTAACCCTGAAAAAATAAAGCCTGTTAGTAAAGAAAGTCTCCAAAATGATGTCCCTGCACAAGATTTCACCGAGAACAATTCCAGCAAAGAAGAATCAGTGGACGAATTCGAAATGCAACCGCTCGATAAAACAACAGGTTTTGGATACAGAAAAACTGACGCCCCAAATGTGGACCATGGAAGCATTAGTCAAAAGACAAAATCATTCGTGCTGAACTTGCCTGACGATGCGAGTAGTGGTGGCGATATTCCTCTGGATTTAGAAAATATAGAAAATGTTGAGGATATGAGCTTCCTACTCAATCCTGAAAGCGTTGTCGGACCCAATCCACTTAAACAAGAACTCAATCAAACCAATAAGGATAATGCCGAGGTAACAAAAGTTTCAGAGCAAGCCACCAAAATTTTACCTCCACAGCCTAAGGCTGAAACCTCTGCAAAAGGCTCTTCTTCAGCACCTCCAGCAATTCCAACGACTCAAGATATTGAGAAAATTGTACGACAAGAGGTTCGAGAAGCGATTGAAAAGGCTGTATGGCAGGTTGTGCCGGAAATGGCTTCACAAATGATCAAAAAAGAACTAGATCGTTTGTTGAATGATAGCTCAAACGAAGAGAAAAAATAATCGTGAATATATTTTCGTTAATTGAACAAGCCTTCCAAGAGGATCTTCCACAAGGCGATGCAACAACCGATTCACTTGCTGTCAAAACCTACCCAGGTTCTGCCAAAGTTATCGCAAAGTCCGATCTTATTTTATCCGGCAAAGACTTATTTGAAAGATCCATTAAACATATGGAGCCTGATGCGGAAATCAAGTGGCTCTTTGACGAAGGAAAGATTGTTTTAGCCAAACAAACCATCTGCACAATCAAAGGCAATCTCATCAACATCGTTAAAGCCGAGCGTGTGGCTTTAAATTTTTTAGGGAGACTTTCAGGAATTGCAACTCTCACCCGCCGTTACGTCAATGAAGTCCGCAACACTGACACCAAAATCTTAGATACAAGGAAAACAACTCCTCTTTACCGAGATCTAGAGAAAAAGGCAGTTCGGGATGGCGGGGGCTTTAATCACCGCAGAGATTTGAGCGATCAAGTTATGATCAAAGAAAATCATATTCGAATCGCCCAAAGTCTTGATAAGGCCATTGAACAAGTTAGATCGCAGACAAATAAGTTTATGACTGTAGAGGCTCACTCTCTTGAGGACGTCGATATTTGTGTTCAAAAAAACGTAAACAGAATTTTACTCGACAATATGGATATCGAGACCCTCAAAGTCGCTAGAGAGAAAATCCCAACACACATAGAAACCGAAGCCTCAGGCAACATGACATTAGATCGAGTGGGACAAGTCGCAAAGACAGGTGTCGATTACATCAGCGTAGGCGCATTAACTCATTCTGCACCCGTTGCCGATATCAGTATGATCTTTGATTGGAAATAGATTAAACGAGTTTATCTGTGTTTGCTAAAATATCTGCGATACAAGCTGTGAGCTTTTTTGCGTATTCGATATGTATAAACTCATTTGGTCCGTGAGCATTTGAGTTTGGCCCAAGAACACCCGTGATTACAAATTGCGCTTTAGGAAACTTTGCACCCAGCATTCCCATAAATGGAATAGATCCACCTTCACCAAGTGAAAGAGCTTCTTTTCCATAATATCTTTGAGACGCAGCTTGGATTAACGCCTCTACTTTTTCGTCCATGTGTGGAGCGTTCCACCCGCTTGCGGCATCTTCGATATGAAAATCAACTTTTGCTCCATATGGAGGATTCTCTTCTAAAATCTTTTTAAGCTCTTGAGAAGCTTTCTTCGCTTCTAGTGTAGGTGGCAGTCTTAAGGAAAGCTTTAACGTCGTTTGAGGTCTTAATACGTTTCCTGCTTTACCCAGCTCAGGCAACCCTTCAGCTCCTGTCACCGATAGCGCTGCTTTCCAAGTTTTGTTGAGTAAGTTCTCTTTTGGAGTTTGACCCATAGGTTTACCACTTCCTGTAAATGGAAATTTCTTAAAGATCATTTCACCGAGAGCAAGCGACGCTCTTTCAGCCTGATCTAATCTTTGCTGAGGAATTTCGACTTTGAAGTTATCTACAAAGATCTCACCAGATTCTACGTTTTCAATTCTATTTAAAATCTGTCTTGCAATTCTAAACGACGACGGCACCACTCCACTTGCATCACCTGAATGTACACCTTCGTTTAAGATCTGAACTTTA
This sequence comes from Pseudomonadota bacterium, assembly GCA_023427925.1. Lineage (GTDB taxonomy): Bacteria > Bdellovibrionota > Bdellovibrionia > Bdellovibrionales > JAEYZS01 > JAEYZS01. The sequence continues at coordinate 2,913 of JAEYZS010000247.1, forward strand.
AGGGCACCATTCACCAATCCTCTAAGTGAAGTCGTCATCCAAAATTGTTCGTAATTCCCCGTTCCAGAATCCAAACAAACAATTAAATTAGGTGTACCAAACTTTTCAGAGTAGTTTTCAAAATAGAAAGGCAGATCATTAGACCCACTTTCTTCTGACAATTCGATCGCAACTTTAATGTGGGGTCTCTTCACCCCTTGTGCCAAGAGATGTTGAATTGCGCACACAGAGGCAAACACCGCATAACCATCGTCAGCTCCTCCACGTCCATAAAGCTTCTCACCTTTTCTCACCGCTTTCCATGGAGCAAGGCCTTCTGACCATCCCGTCATTTCTGGCTGCTTGTCCAAGTGACCGTACATAAGAACATGATAATCAAAATCACCTGGCAAATCCAAAAGGAGAAGCGGCGTTCTTTCGCCGGACTCAATTACTTCTTTTTTTAAACCTGGAATTTTTTGATCTTCTATCCACTTATCAACAAGGTTAATCACTTTTGCAATATGGCCATTCTTTTTCCATTCTGGATCAAATGCTGGGGATTTAGCTGGAATTTCAATATACTCCGAAAGAATGGGAACGATTTTTTCTTCCCAGTATTTGCTCACTGATTCTAAAACTGGTTTTAAATTGGATTGTGAATTTGTAGATTCCATAACATTTTCCTATTTAGTCCTTAAAGTTATTAAAAATGAATTCAAGCCAAAAGACGCAAGACGACTTTAAATTCCCGCTAGTCCACAA
>JAEYZS010000120.1 GCA_023427925.1 Pseudomonadota bacterium
GATCTTGAGTGCGCTAAATTTATTTAATAGACCTTCTTTGAATTGATCATAGAGTTTGGTGTGGATCAGAAACCGTTTCCCTGCAATGCAACTTTGTCCTGAATTGATAAGCCGACTTTTTGTGCAAACATCGATAGCTAACTTTAAATCAGCATCTTCTAAGACAATGTAAGGATCACTTCCGCCTAATTCTAATACGCACTTTTTAAGATTCTTGCCGGCACATTCTGCAACACTTTTTCCTGCAGTTGTAGATCCTGTCAGACTTACAGCCTTAATTCTTGGATCCGCAATAAGGCTCGACATCTTATTGCTGCTTAAAAGAACGGTTCTAAAAATCGAATCGGGAAATCCAGCTTCGATGAAAAGGCTTTCGATTTCAAGCGCGCACATAGAGGTATTGGAAGAATGTTTTAAAATAGCAACATTTCCGGCCATCAAAGTGGGAGCAGCAAATCGAATCACCTGCCAGAACGGAAAGTTCCAGGGCATAATTGCAAGTATTGTCCCTAAAGGTTGGAATGTGATTAAACTTTCAGATGCATCTGTTTCAATTTTTTGATCTTGTAAGAAACTCTCTGCGTGTTTAGCGTAGTAGGCGCAGCACTCAGCGCACTTTAATATCTCAGCTTTTGCCTCGGGAAATAGTTTACCCATTTCTTTAGATATAAGTTTTGCTAGGGAATCTGCTTTTGATTTGAAAATTGAAGAGAGTTTGAGAAATAAGTTTGCTCGATCTTCAAATGAAGATTGCTTCCATTTTGTAAATGCTTTTTCAGAATGTTTTAAAATAGACTCAAGCTCTTGCGAAGTTGTTTCTTCGAACTCTTTGAGAATTTCTTGAGTATAAGGGTTTATACTTTTCATGCGATTCTCCAATAGAAAATCTGATACAAAAATGTCTTAGACTTTCTCAAAGTTTGCAATTTGGAGCGGTGCCGCTATTGATTGCTTTCTGATAAAATGGCAAATACTTTGGAATATTAGCAGAAAGATCTTTTATTCGAGTTTCGTTCGACGGATGAGTGGATAAAAATTGTGGAGCGGATTTTCCGCCACTTGCTTTTGCCATATTTCTCCAAAGTTGAACAGATTCTTCTGGATTAAATCCAGCCTTTGACATCAGATCAAGTCCTATAATATCGGCTTCGCTTTCGTGTGCTCTAGAAAACGGTAACAATACCCCAAATTGCATACCTACACCGAGACCTGCTACAATCAGTTGAGATTTCTTGTCGAGCTGGCCACCTTTACCAAGTGCGATAGCTGTCCCTGCAAGAGCCACTTGAGAGGCCATGCCTTGGCTCACGCGTTCGTTTCCATGTTTAGCTAGCACGTGACCGACTTCATGGCCCATGATCGTTGCAAGTTGGTGTGGGGTGTTGGCGACTTTAATAATTCCTGTATAGAAACCAATTTTTCCACCGGGAAGTGCAAACGCATTGACTTGATCGTCCTTAAACACAACGACTTCCCATTTGCTAACACCTTCTACGGGACCAACAGCTTTAATAATAGGAGCGGCAATGCAGTTGATATATGCATTCACTTTAGGATCTTTTTCGATCGGAGTTTTTTTCTTAAGTTCCTCAAAGGATTGAGCACCCATGGTGGACATTTGCGATTCAGGCATAAATGCCATTTGTTTGCGTCCAGTGGGACTCGTGGTGCAGCTAAAAAGAACAGTCAATGAAATGCCAAACAGGATATATTTCATAAAAACCTCTCTTAGGTTGAATTAGGAAATACTAAGATCGGGCCTATTCCACCAAAAGTCACTAGGATTTTGAGATTGTGGCAAATGCTCCTGAGGATTGCCTGAGAACCGAATAGAATTCGTTTGAGTTTCGTCAATGACAATAGATGTACAATACAAATTCGGATCAACTTCCTTTAAAAAACAATCAAATTTTGACATAAATGTCATAGCAATCATTTCAGTGGTTGGGTCCCCCTGCATAATGAGATGCCTGCCATCGGGATTGTCCTTAAGCATAAACTCAAGAAGTGGGTCTTTTTTATTAAACATAAAACAATGATCCACATGATTGTCTATCCAGTTGTGCCACTTCTTTTTTGCTTTCTCAAAAGGGATTAATGTATTTGTAGAAAGATTCAATTGTGAAGGAACTTTTGATCCCAAAGTCACAGTTACAAACCAAGTGTGGCCATGGGGCTGACCGCAAAGTGTGCCTTTGTTCTCATCTTCAATAAATCGATGAGCGGCTTCAAATTTTCTTCTAAATTGAATTTCTAGCACGACTTCCCTCTATAGCTTAGAGGTCGAATTCTAATGGCATCCCATCTGGGAAATCAATAGTTTCATCGTCCATCATAGCAATTTTACCACGTAAAATTGCCATTTTAGACCATCCTTGTACTTCCATTCCCTCGTAGGGACTCCATCCGCACTTACTTTTTAGCCAATCGTGCGTTATTTCACGCTTTTCTTTTAAATCAATTAAAGTAAAGGTCGCTTGTAGGCCAGGTAAAATATCTCCGCGTCCTTTGATTTTAAAGATTTCAGCAGGCTTCCTACAGATTAACTCTACCAATCGTTCAAGTGAGAGTCGTCCATTGTTAACGTGATTGAGCATTATCGGTACCAGAGTTTGAACTCCTGGCATACCAGATGGAGATTGCGGATAGGGTTTTTCTTTTTCATCCAATGTGTGTGGTGCGTGGTCAGTTCCAATCACATCGACCGTGCCATCGGCAACTCCTCTCCACAAAGC
>JAEYZS010000046.1 GCA_023427925.1 Pseudomonadota bacterium
CATGTATTAGGCACGCCGCCAGCGTTTGTCCTGAGCCAGAATCAAACTCTTCACTTAAAGTAAAAAAGTTCGAACTACTCATAAATCATTATAAAGTTGTTCTGAATTTAAAATTCAAATAATTAGACTTGCTAGATTTCTTTCGAGATCTAACGAGACCCAAAAACATCACTGATTCTTATAAAGCTATTTAGTTTTCAAAGAGCAAAACAAAGAAGGTTTGAAATATTGTATTTTCAATATTTCGTCAACGAGATTCTTCAAATTATTTTTTAGGTAATTTCCGTATTCTCGAAAGGTGAAGACGGTTGTACAGAAACGGGGGGACTCCGTCAATAGTTTCTAAAATAATTTTTTAATTTTTTTGATATTTTTAAAACTCGGCGCATTATAAATAATGTTTTTACGTAATTTCAATAACTTAGCTCTATTGCTAGCAGTTTATTGATATGCTTAAATTCAAAGCAAACCATGTTTCAAATACAATATAGGCTGATTTTAGAACCAGTCTGGGTCCTAGATAGAGCTCCATCTTCTTAAAAGCTGTTCCGACAAGCATCTAATTACAGTAGGCTTAAGAGATCGTTTGTCATCCATGCTCTATGTTATTGGTTAGATTATTAGGAGAATTGTATGATTCCAACTTTATATCATTACTCTCATTGTCCGTTTTGCATTCGTGTACGCTTGGCCGCCGGTTATCTCGGTATCAATTATGAAACAAAACTCATTCGTTATGATGACGAGCAAACACCAATGAAACTCACAGGCAGCAAGATGCTTCCCATATGGGTGAATGAGAATGGAAATGCAATCAACGAGAGTCTTGATATTATTTCTCTCATTGATATAGAAGATAAATTCCAAACAAAAAAAACAATTAACACCCCCGAATGGAAAACTTTCGAAACAACTCTTAGCGATGCAGGAAACTACATTCATAACCTCGCAATGCCCTACTTTATATATACAAAAGAGTTCGACGAGAACTCTAGAGCATATTTTCAGCGCAAGAAAGAGGTGAAACGAGGATCTTTCGAAGTGTTGGTGAAAAATCGATCTCTATTTGAAAGAGAACTGAATGAGTGTTTGGCTAAAATAGAACAAGACATCTCCAAGTTTTATAGATCAGAAACCCTTTCTCTTTATGATGTTGTCCTAGCTTCTCATTTATGGGGAATGTACGTTGTACCCGAATTCCAATTTACTCCAAAACTTCATTCCTATCTTCAAGAAGTAAAGAAACTTTGCAAATTTAATTACGCAGAAGACCTTTGGAAATAATCGAATTCCGGAAAGTGTCCGAGAATTTTCGGACACTTTAGCTTTCTACGCAGCGAAATTGTCACCCGCGAAGTCCCACGTTTTGCAATAATCCGGGGAATATGAAAACTCCCTGCTTAAAATACACACGATATTGTATCATGATTAAATATCAATACACCGAAGTTCCTCTCGAGATCTTAAGAGTAGGTTTCCTAGATTACTTAAAAACTGTGGAAAATAAGTTGAAGGTTCGTTTTGATTTCCTAAGGCCTGGTCAAAATAATACACAAGTTTATTGCACTTTGTTTGAGCCTCTCAGTGTAGAGAAAAAAAAAGTTTTAGAAAACATAGTTTTGCAAATAACCGAGAAACTCTTAACTGTTTGTGAAAGCGAAGACGCAACCCCTATCGAGATCCAATGGGAGCTGCTTTAAACTTTAGCGATAGGCTGCGCCTTGGATGTTTACATTATTGTAAGAACCGTCCGAGCCCCTAACAGTTACAGTGCAGCGATGTGTTCCTGGTGTCCGCGGTCTGAAGTCGATTTGAATTCTGCAAGAACTCGCGGGGTTAAGTGAGTAGCAACTATTACCCACACTATAATGAGGACCGCAATAACCTGAGACTCTCACATCAACTTTAACCTGGCCCTGATTTCGGACATGTACCGTTTGCTGGTTAAAACCATACCCTCCGATCTTTACTCTTCCAAAGTTAATGATCTTTGGTGAAACAGTCAGTGTAGGAGCGGATTCGATCTCGTCTGCAAACAATGGCGTTGATGGCGCGGATAAAAACAGTAATGTAAAAAAGCTCAATATCACCTTCATAGAACCCCCTTAATAACTTAAATTCTCCCCCAATAACTCAGAAGATGGCAACCAAAAACCTGTGCCTAAATTTTCCATTACTGAAGAGTTTGTTGGCTCTGTAATAGTTTTACGAACTATAAAACTTATTGCTCTTGGATGAACTCAACTAGATTATTGCGTCAGAAAACTTAATCAAATCTCAGGGGGATCGTGTGAAATTTTTTACGGTTGCGATTATAACTTTCTTATCCATCTCGTATGTCGACGCACTCGCATCGGAAAACCATCCAAATCACGGCAAAAAATCACATAGAACCTATGGTAAAAAAGAATACCGTGAAGATAAGTTTCGAAACGAAAATCACATTTTTGGCGTATTTAACCCTGTAAGCTCGTACACAGATCCAGACTTTGACGAAGCTCTTTCATTGGAATCACCTCTAATAAGTGATCGACGCTTTGATAGTTACGACGTGGCTGTGATCATAAATATAAAAAACTCTAAGGACCTAAATGGCAATCGCATTCGCGGTCAAACTCTCAGAGTATACGCAAGAGATCGAGTGTTAAGCGAAATGGGACTGCACCGATTCCAAGCGACTCGATACAATCCTACAACAAATCTTCTTTACTATTGGAAAACTTCAACAGCTCGCGCCGGAAAAGTGACCCCAATAGGATTCTTTAGACCACAGTTGTTTTCTTCTAATCACTTCTCTAGCCTTTATAATGATTCGCCTATGCCATGGGCGCTTTTCTTTAACGGAGCTATTGCTACTCACGGAGTTCTTGGCTCTGCAATCCCGAACCTTGGAAAAATTGCGTCGGCTGGTTGCGCGAGACTCGAGCCTCAAAGAGCTGAAGATCTTTTTAATCTGATTGGTCTTGTTGGAAAAGGTATCGTGGAAAAAATTGATAAATACGGCAAATTTGCGATGAATGCAGATGGGTCCGTTGTCCAAGAAGAAAATTGGAAAACGTTGATCCAAGTCAGGTAACTTCAAAAAACAAAGGGCCATTAATTGGCCCTTCTTACCGTTAAAATTAAATGTATAAGTTGAACTCTCTACAGACGACAGTGACGTGGATGAACGGATCTTCCATCGTTCATAACAGCATGGTACGGAGTAAATTGGAAACAATAGAAGTGACCGTCAACTCCTCTCGCCCAGTCAAAATATGAGGGATGTACTCTTTCACAAAGTCTATTTGGAACTGGTCTGCCGCCATTAAGAACGTACCCATATCGGTCAAACTCATAACAGTAGCCCCAACCGTTATATCCACGAG
>JAEYZS010000204.1 GCA_023427925.1 Pseudomonadota bacterium
GCCATATTGAGAGTCATTCCAGTGTTATTTGCGGTTGCATCCACGGTCTTGGCGATCTCTTTTACTATTTCTTGTGGGAGACGCTCAACCTGACCTATAACTCTAAATTTTATATTCTGCTTAACGAGTAACTTTCTTTCTCGTACCAAATATTTGTAGAGCAGTCTCATTATGAGCTCTACTTCTTGCATTGGTCGATTCCAATTTTCTGCGCTAAATGCATATAGAGTGAGGTGAGGGATTCCGAGCTCTCTCACTGCCGTAATTATGCGTTTGGCAACTCGAACACCTTGAATATGTCCCATAGTGCGAGGGCGCCCTTTTTTCTGCGCCCATCGTCCGTTGCCGTCCATAATGATGGCTAAATGATTGAGAGTTTTCAAAAATGATCCCTATTATACAGTCATCAATTCTTTTTCTTTGTCGGCCGCCGTTTGATCTACTTTTACAATGTAGTCATCAGTAAGCTTTTGGATCTCGTCTTGTGATTTTTTGCTCTCATCTTCACTAATAACTTTGTCTTTTAATGCTTTTTTAACTTCTTCGTTCGCATCCCGGCGCGCATGTCTTACGGCAACTCGCGCTTCTTCAACGGTTTTACCGATTTGCTTTACAAGTTCCTTACGACGTTGTTCTGTAATTTCTGGAACCTTCAATAAGATTTTTTTTCCATCATTGATTGGAGTCATGCCTAAATCACTTTTAACGATGGCAGCCTCAATTTCCTTTAGTGTGCTTACTTCCCATGGTGCAATCAAAAAAGTTTTAGCATCAGGACAGCTCAATGCAGCGACCTGAGATAGAGGAGTCAGTGAGCCATAGTAGTTGACCTTGATAATATCCAACATAGATGTATGGGCCTTGCCAGTGCGAACTTTTCCGAGTTCTCTCTTGAGTGAATCAAGAGCCTTCTTCATGTTCTCTTCAGCTGCTGTTTTAATTTGTTTAATCATAAATAATAAGTCCCCTAAATTAAGCTTGAATTAAAGTTCCGATTTTCTCACCTTTTGCTGCTTTAAGAATGCTACCTTTTGTTTTTAAATTGAAAGTCAAAATAGGAAGCTTGTTGTCCATACATAAACTGATTGCTGTGGAGTCCATAACTTCAAGTCGCTTGTTGAGAACGTCAATGTAAGTTAACTCATCCCACTTAACGGCATCTTTATGCTTCATTGGATCTTTATCATAAATTCCATCGACCTTAGTTGCTTTGAAAATGACATCGGCGCCAATTTCCATCGCGCGAAGCGAAGCGGCGGTGTCTGTTGTAAAGAATGGATTTCCCGTTCCAGCAGCAAAGATAACAATTCTACCTTTTTCAAGATGTCTAATAGCACGCCTTCGGATATATGACTCTGCGATTTCGGCCATTTCGATAGCAGACTGCACTCTGGTGTCTACGTCAATTTTTTCTAATGCATCTTGAAGTGCAAGGGCATTGATACAAGTTGCAAGCATTCCCATGTAGTCGGAGCTTGCTCTATCCATGCCTTGAGAAGAAGCGGCAAGACCTCTAAAGATATTGCCGCCACCGATAACGATTCCGATCTCGTACCCAGCCTTATAAACCTCAGCAACATCCAATGCGATTTGTTGAATGGTTTCTGGGTGAATCCCATATCCTTGTGGTCCGGCAAGAGCCTCGCCACTGAGCTTGAGTAAAATTCTTTTATAGACCGGACGTGACAAAATCTTATCCTTTCAACTGTTCTGCAACTTCAGCTGCAAAATCTTTGCTTTCCTTCTGGATTCCTTCACCCAACTCATAACGAGTGAATCTTCTTACAACAATGTTTTCACCAATTGTTGCAACAAGCTCAGTCAATAGTTGTTGGATAGAAACGTCTGGATTTTTTACGAATTTTTGATCCAATAAACAGATCTCAGACATCCACTTGTTGATTTGGCCATCAACAATCTTATCAACGAAGTCCGCTTTTTTACCTTCTTCAATAGCTTTTGCACGAAGAACTGATCTTTCGCGCTCAACTACATCTTTTGGAACTTCAGTTGAGCTAACATAAAGCGGGTTCATTGCAGCGATGTGCATTGCAACGTCTCTTGAGAATTGTTGAAACTTATCGTTCTTCGCAGCGAAATCTGTTTCAGAATTCACTTCTAATAGAACTCCAATTCTTCCTTCACCATGTATGTAAGAAAAAACAATACCTTCAGAAGCTGTACGACCAGCCTTCTTAGCAGCCTTAGAAAGACCCTTTTGTCTCAACCAATCTACAGCTTTATCAAAATCGCCACCGTTTTCTTCGAGGGCTTTTTTACAATCCATCATTCCTGCGCCAGTGCGCTCTCTTAAATCTTTAACAGCAGTTGCTGAAATACTCATGTGATATGCTCCTTAAAAATTTGAAATAATCAATATTAGTTGTTTTCTTCTTCAGTTGTTTCGTCTGTTGAGATGGCTTGACCCTGTTCAAGTTCAGCAGCGATTTCAACATCATCAGCAGTTCCAACTGCAACTAACTTACGAGCAGCAGCGGCCTTCGCAGCAGCTTCAGCTTTTGTATCTTTTCTTGAAGAGCTCTCTTGAGAATCTTCTGCTTTGTCAGTGCTAGATCTGATCTTATCTTGATAAAGTTTTGCACCCTCAAGGTAGCTATCAGCCACAAGATTAGCAAAAAGTTGAATTGATCTGATTGCGTCGTCGTTTCCAGGAATTGGATATTCGATAACATCTGGGTCCGCGTTTGTATCAGAGATACCAACCACTGGAATTCCAAGAACCGTCGCCTCATGAACAGCGATGTGTTCTTTTTTAAGGTCAACGATGAAAAGAGCTTTTGGAAGATCTTTAAGATCCTTGATACCTTCTAGATATTCGACAAGTCTTTCAAGCTCCTTGTCCATGCGAGATTGTTCTTTTTTGTTATAGAAAGCAAAGTCACCTTTTTCTTTCATCATTTCTAATTTTTTAAGACGATCGATTGATGCTTTGATTGTTACGAAGTTGGTGAGCGTTCCACCTAACCATCTTTTTGTGATGTAGTACTGACCACATTTTTCAGCAGCTTCTTTAACGACAGTTGAAGCTTGTTTTTTTGTTCCAACAAAAAGTACGCGACCGCCTTGAGCAGCAATTGATTTTACGAAGTCTGCAGCTCTTTGAGCCATTACTACTGATTTTTGCAGGTCAATGATATGGATTCCAGAACGTGTACCAAACACGTAATTTTTCATTTTTGGATTCCATCTGTGTGTTTGATGTCCGAAATGAACACCGCACGAAAGCATTTCTTTGATAGTGATTTGAGCCATGATTGCCTCCCTGGTTAATCTTCCTTCCCAACTGGAAACTTTTGCCGCTATCAAACAGCCAAGCACCAGAGATGTTGAGAAGTGTTTGTTGCCAACATCTAAATGATGTTGGTCCTAATTTTTTAGGTTCAAAAGATGTAGCACAGGGTGGATACTACGGCAAATTCATTGACGAAAATACATGCTATTAAATCATCACGGCGCTAGGCGTCTAAGGCTGTCTTACCGTCTGAACTTTTGGAGTTTGTAAGGGTGGTTTTTTCCGCTTCTACATTCAATGCTTCGGCCAGTTGCTGAACGGCACTTAAGGCTCCCACAAAAGGATTGGCGCTTTGGACCAAGTGATTTGAGCAAAGCTTAATATTTTCAATACCTTCTAGTTGTCCAAAGAACTTCGATTTTAAGTCTATATGACCATGGGTTTTAGGCCAAAGAGCAATTTTGTCAAACTCAAGGTTGTCCAGAGCCTCAGGGTAAGCGCGCTTGATTTGCCTTTTCATTTCTTTGAGGATCTGAACACCGTCTTCGTTCACATCGGCAGAGTCAGGCGAAATGAAGCTGATCCACTGAGAGGAGGTCCCGCGGCACTGGCCTACGCTAACTACAGGCATTTTTTGAGTTCCATAAAGAACGTGAATTTCTTGTTTATCTGTCACGTCACCCTTATGAGCCACGCTCAATTGCAATGTGGACCAGAAAGTTGCTTTTGAAATCCGAGCCAATACCTTTTGAAATGCTGGAGTCAAATCGTCAGACTCAAAAAGATCTAAAATTCCAACTGGGTTTTCAGCATAAATAAAGTTGTCGGTACTGATGGTGCTTTTTGCATTTATGACAATGTCTGAGATTTGAGAGTTTTCGAGGTTCAAAGAAGTAAGTACAGAATTATATCGAATTTCGAGGCCTGAGCTTAAAATGATCTTGATGATTTGATCGATGCTAGGCTCAAGCTCAAGTCTTTTGGCAAATGTAAAATCCTGTAAGAACTCAACTTCTTTTGGAGCGTTTTCACCAAAGCCTACGAAAGGTTCAAAATTTCCTTTTTCAAAGGTCAGAGGAGTAAGCGAGCTTTCTGTATAGGTAAGATCAGGGTAAATATTTGCTTTGATCCATTCCAAAGCTTGTTGGGCAGACTCAGACGAAGCTGCATTTGTAAAC
>JAEYZS010000220.1 GCA_023427925.1 Pseudomonadota bacterium
ACCATATCTTTTGTTAATAATATAGTATTCTAAATGTGCTACAGGGAAGAAACCATAAACAGAGCTGTCTAAGCTCATGAGCTCTGTCCCGGATGTGTCAGTTCCTTTGGTATCAGAAGGAACATGGGGAGCTAGAATATTTAATCCTATTTTCATTGTGAAGTGTGGAGTTGGGAATGCAAAACCCACTTCGCCACCCCAATTGAACTTGGCTCCCTCAGAAAATGTAGTTTGGGCACCGCTTGATTTCTCATAGGCATTGTCGCGAAGTAGCGAATGACCATAACTTCCTTTGAAGTAAGTTGCGAAATCAATATTATTAATGTTGAAGACTCGAGCGTCTGCGTGGGTGGCGAATAATAGTAAACAAAGAGAAAGAAATCTCATACCTTAACGATAAATCATCCCGAGAGAAAAAGGGGAGTGCTGAGCGAAATTTTAGGCCTTGGTCTGATTATTTCTTGTTTGTTGGTGCACGCTGTTCAGAAATATCTAAGTTCACCTGTGTCACTGAGCTAGGAGATACTTCGACAACTTTTTCAACGTAGCGCTTTTGAACGGGGTTGTAAGCTTGAACTTTGATCGGAGTATTCGCAGTAACCGCATGTCGAATGACCGGAGATTTATCAGAGATTTTTTTTCCGTTAACGTAAACTGCAGCGGCTCCGCCTTTGACATTAACGCTAATAAATCCTGTTTCTTTTTTCTTTAAAGTCACACGAAGCTCATCACCTTGTTTGACTGTAATTAGAGATTTTGTTTCCACTAAGAATCCATCTCGTTCCAGCTTGAGGAAGTAAGGTTTGTTTGCTGGTACTCGAACTTGTCCAGGTGTAACTACTCCAGTTTCTACCTCGTCCACTATAATATCTGCACCAGAGGGTACGCTCGTTACCAAAAGATTAAAGAAAGCAACATCTGCATTAAGAGAGGGTTTTTCTTCCTTTTTAGGAGCTGTTGCTATATTTTTTTGAACTTCTTCCGGATTACTTTCAGAAGCTGAAGACGACTGATTGTCCATGATCTCGTTTGTGTATGCCACAACTTGTTCATACTTATCAGGGAAGAGGTATAGGTAGTATGCAATTCCTAATATGGATAGAGAAAGTGTCACCCATCGCGTGATCTTTGCGTTTTTCTTTTTGATCAGAATAGGATTCTGGTAGCCAGTATTGGTTTGAAATGTTGTATGCACATTTGAAATTTTGCTATTCGTACCACTTTGAGGGCGGCGTCTTCTCGATGTATGAACAAGTTCGGCGTGGTCAAATTTCAAATTAAAGTTATCGATTTTATGGTCCAGACTTATATCCAACCTTTTGGAGTCAGAAAGATTTGCTGGGTTGCCATCATCTCTTTCGTGAGCAGGTGCTTTATATGCATTCGAGAAGGATCTGTCACCACTTCTATCTGTTTCTGTAATTGTATTAGTATTCTCAGAGATATATTCAGTTTTTTCTTCGAGAATAGGCAGCTGAACTTTAGCATACTCAATCATCTTCTTGCGACTTTCTTCTCTTTCATCATTGAAAATGGATTTCAAGCTTTGTGAGAGGTCTCTAGAAGTGAATTCAGGATAGTGCTTGTTCAAGAAAATTTGCAGGTCTTGTGCGAGCTCTTCTGCAGACTGGTAGCGCAATGTCCTGTCGCGAGCTAAAGCCTTGTTTGTAATTCTCTCAAGCTCTTGAGGAATATTTGGATCTAGCTTTCGCAATGAAGGAATGTGGCACTCTCTAATCTTTTTTAGAGTGTTAATCTCGTTGTTAGAGACAAAAAGTCTGTCTTGAGCGAGTAGCTCCCACAAGACAATACCCAAAGAAAAAATGTCAGTTCTAAAATCAACTTCATAACCTTCGGCTTGCTCAGGACTCATGTAACCAAACTTACCCTTTAGAGTTCCTGCTCGAGTTGTTTCGATTTTGCTTTCGGCCTTTGCAATTCCAAAATCAATAATTCGGACCTCTCCATCATAGGACAACATAATGTTTTGAGGACTGATATCCCGATGAGTGATGTTGAGCGGAGCTCCAGTTGTGCCATCCACACAGCGATGCGCATGATCCAATCCTTTAGCCGATTCTTTGATGACATGAACAACTTGAGGAAGTGTAAGATATTTTTTTTCTTTTTTAAATCGATTGAGAGTTTGTCGTAAGTTCTTACCATCAACATATTGCATTGCTAAGTAGAAGAGGCCGCTTTGCTCACCGAACTCATTAATGGAAACCACGTTAGAGTGTGCAAGATGGATAGCGATCTTTGCTTCTTCCTTAAACATTTCAATAAATTCGTGATTCGTAGAATATTGAGGCAAAATTCTCTTGATTGCTACGAACTTAGATACGTTTTCTGCTCCAGGAGCTTTCGCGAGATAAATTTCGGCCATACCGCCAGTGGCGATTTTTTCCAGTAAGATATATTTGCCGAATATTTCAGTTTTTATTTCCATTTTTATCTCTGTATTTTTATCGGAGAAATGTGATAATCTTTTAATGATTTCGAGGGTTTTTAAGACCAGCTTAACCATCGAAACTCACCAAAGGTCTGGTATTTGACAGAAAGGTCTAGCTATGAAGTGGATTGGATTAACTGGCGGTATGGGTACAGGCAAGTCGACGGCGGCTTCCATGATACAGTCTTTTGGCTATCATGTCTTAAATGCAGACAAGAGCGCTCACAAAGCGCTTCAAAAGGATTCTCCAGTTTTCCCTGATATCATTAAGGTCTTTGGAGACAAGGTTTTGCAAGCGGACGGCCAAATTGATCGAAAAAAATTGGGTGAGATCGTTTTTTCGGACAAATTTATGCTCAGCAAACTTGAAAGCATCACTCATCCTTATATCCAAAATGAGACGCAAAAAGAGCGCGAGTCTTTGCTAAAAAGTGGCGTGGAAATGGCCTTCTACGATATTCCACTTTTATTTGAAAAAAAGATGGAAAAGAAATTTGATCGAATAGTTTCTGTCGTTTGCAAGAAAGAAACTCAACTTCAACGGGCAATGGAAAGGACAGGGCTTTCGGAGATCGCAATTAGAAAACGCCTTGCTAATCAAATTGGACTTGAAACGAAGGCGAAACATTCCCATTATGTCATCCGCAATGATGGTTCTATTGAAGAGTTGAAAATGAAAGTTCAGGATTTGTTGTTGCAACTCAAGAAAGATTTAAAGCTTGTTTAGAGTCCCATCGACCAGCCAAGAGAAACAAGTGCTAAGAAGTCTTCCTTGCCCATAAAAATATCTAAGTCGACTCGAAGTGAACTGGGATCTTTAATGAGATCTTCGAGACCTGCGCTCATTACTAACGACCAGCTTTTTAAATCAAACGGTGTTTCCAGATGATCTCCCTCATCGAATCGAATAGCTGCGCCTACTTTATAGTATGGTCGTAATGCTTCGGAGTGATCTATAATAAATTTGTAACCGCCATTAAGATAGAGTCTGGAACTTCGACCAGTGACAAGGTCAATTCCGTACTCTTGATGTTTGGAATTAGAGCTTTTTAACATGTACTTCATTCCAAATACTAAACTTAGATCCTTATTTCCATCCTTCTTTTCGAGTTCTTTAAAGTCAATAGCGCTGCTCATGCGCAATGTGAACGATTCTTCATACGAAAAAAAGAATTTTGGTGTATCTTCGTCGGCAAATTGTGGAACGACGGCTTTGTCTTTTTGCTGTTCGAGTTGAATAAGGCTTTTCCTTTGAGAGTTCGCCCCATCATTTGGAGCGGCGTGGAGCGAGTGGATAAAGGTCAAGTTGTATCCGACCAAAGTCATTATTGCAGGAAACGTGTATTGGAAAAATTTGTTTTTAAAGTAAACTAGAGTAACACCCAAAGAATCTAAGGAAGATACATGCTGAAAGTTGAATTTTGTTTTATTCGTCACTTTTTCGTTCTCTTTATTTTATGCACAATACTTATTTCTGTTCCCGCACACGCTATTGAAACTGCAAATTATGGAATACATCAACATTATATTGCTCCAAGAGCTATGGGAATGGGAAATACTTTTTCGGGCGTAGATGATTATAACGTTCTTTTTTATAATCCAGCCGGACTTGCTCACCTTGAAAAAGGTCGCATTAATATTGGAATTGGTGGAGGGATCGATAAGGATGCTCTCGATTTCGGGAAAGACCTGAGCGATATTTCGGATAGCAATCAATCGGATGCAGATAAAACTCAAGCAGTTTCTGATCTTTTGCAATCTAAGTACGGAGAAGCTTATTCTATTCGTGCGCCACGTTTGAATTTTATTTACACCAGACCTCGCTGGGGAATTGCGCTTATTCCCGTAGATCTTTCTGTCACTATGATGCCAAACCAAGCAACAGGGCCGGCGCTTGATGTCACAGCTTATCAAGATACAACGTTAGCTTTTGGATGGGCCAAAAAATCGAACAAGAAAAAATTCTCTTGGGGTTTTGTGGGAAAAGCAATTTATCGTGGCCATATGGATCAGAATCTATTGGCAATTGATCTCATCGACAATTCAGATGTTGTTAGAGATGAAGATTTCAAAGAAGGATTTACGGTCGATGCTGACGTCGGCGTAATGTGGAGTCCCTATGCAGATAAAACCTCGGGGCCTTTTAGAAAAGTAAAACCGACATTCTCGGCTGTAGTTAGAAACATTGCCGACTACGGATTTAAAAGTAATTTTAATATATATAATGAACAATCTCAAGAACCAGAGAAACTACATAGAAGAGTTGATATTGGTTCGAGATGGGACTTTCCAACTTTCTCAGTGTTTGAACCGCGTATTATGATTGATATCAGAGATATCTTCCATGAGTACTGGAATCTCAACAAGGGTTTCCATATGGGAATGGAACTTAAGTACAAGGTTGGGAGTGCCTTACATGGGTCATTGCAGGCGGGATTGAGTCAGATGCATTGGACGGCGGGTTTGGGATTGCAGAGTTATTTCTTCAAGCTTGAGGCTGTGACTTACGCAGAAGAGTATGGGACTCAAAGTTATGAGAGATCGAGCAGACTTTATTTAGCACAAATTAATTTTAATTTCTAAAGTTATCGAACTGGTGAGCAGGAGACATTATGAAGAAAACATGGTTGATATTAGTGACGGGTATCTTTGTTATTTTCGGTTGTGAAAAGAAAGAAGATGATAAAGTGAACTTGGCGCAAAAATGTCTCAATGAAGCTGTTAATCCGGCAGATGCAGCGGGATGTTCGGCCATTATCGACGGAATTTACACAGAAAAGGCAAATCGTATCCGTTGTTCACTGACGGTTCTTGAAAATGGAATTACTCAAAGCAAAATCATAGATGCGTTTGTTGCAATGGATGGTTCATCACACGATCCGGTGGTGGAAGTAGCGACGGGATTGGGACTTGGAGATATGGATGGGGACTCTGATGTTGATGCCGATGAGTTAGCTGTAGCGGATCACATTAAGACCACATGTAATATGACAAGTTCAAAAGGGATGAAGACCGTAGCACAATTAATTTGGTTTGGTACAAATGCTCAAAAAGTAACTCATGACTTCGGAGGAGATTTTACGAATCCTTCGGATATCGAAGGAAATGTGTGTGATATGACTCCAACGGACGTAGGCACATTTGCAAATGACGTATTTACTCTTTATTGTGTGCCGACATATAGTAACGATGACATCTGTACAACATTGGCAAATGCAGGAGCAGGAACTGGAGATAGTTCCACAGTAGGAGAAGCCCTCCAAGACGAACTCCACGGCTCCCCATGCCCCTAACCCCCAAAGGTGCCCGTCGCCTTTTGGGAACCCACCGCATCACATCCCGCGTCTCTATCTAGACTTTATTCCATTTGGGCCTCGCGTACCTGGTTTTGGGACGGCGGGTTCCCAAAAGTCGACGGGCACCGGAGGGGTGGGGATTTTGGTCTAGATTTTCTTTAAATTCTCAAAGTGAGTCACCATTAATCCGAAAAAGATTATGAGGTAACTCATGAAAAACAAGGATGTTTTTAGTTATATTTTTATATTTCTGATTTTCTCTGTCGGTGTTTCTGCACAAGAGCGCTATGAGTTTTATACGGGTGCAAGACAGATGGGGATGGGTGGCGCAACGGTTGCCGTCGTTAACGACGAGACCGCTCTTATTCATAATCCTGCAGCACTAGGGAAGCTAAGAACTAAATACCTCACTCTCATTGATCCAGAAATTCACGTGGGGGAAACATCCCACCAAATTATAAAAGATAAAGATTACGACATCACGAAGACGACTGACCCACAAGAGTTAATGGAAATCTTGAAGGTGAATCCAGATAAAAACTTTCACCAAAAAGTTCAATTGTTTCCATCGCTAGTGTTTCCAAACTTTGGCATCGGCCTTCTCGCCACCTATAACTACGATGCGCGTGTGGATAGTACAACCAATGAATATCATCTTCGCTACAGAAACGACTACGCAGTTATCCTAGGTTATAATTTCAGATTCTTCGATGGAATCATGAAACTGGGCTTTAACGCTAAGTACATCAACAGAGTAGAAATGAATGACGTTCTTCCAGATACTTCGACAGGATTAACTTGGGGAGGTCTCGTCAACGAAGGAACTGCAATCAGCTCCGATATTGGCTTAATGTTTACAGCGCCTTGGCAGTATCTTCCAACATTGGCCCTCGTTTGGAGAGATGTTGGAAATACGAGCTACTCTATGGGCGGAGGAATGTTCTATAGCGATCGACCGGAACCCGACTCCGTTACACAAACCCTCGACGTCGGAGTGTCGCTATCTCCTATATTAGGAAAATATTCAAGAATGCAATTTGTTGGAGAGTATAGAGATGCCCTCACATTTGATGACGAAGAAGATCATCAAAGACGAATTCACTATGGATTAGAATTTAACTTTTTTGATCGAATGTTTTTGAGGGGTGGAGTCAACCAACGTTATTGGACTGCGGGACTCGAGGTCGCAAGTCTCAATATGCAATTTCAAGCCGCTACTTATGGTGAAGAAATAGGAGTAGGAGGAGCTCGCCGCGAAGACAGAAGATATATATTCAAATTTGCGATGAGATTTTAATTTATGAAAAAAATGTTTTGGGGCTTTACAATTTTAGCTTTATTCACAGTTTCTTGTGACAACGCATTTGAGGAAATGTCTTCTAAGACCTCAGAAGATGCTATTCTGTATTCTGCAAGGAGAGCACTTGCGAATGGAAATTGGACTTATGCAATTTCTGAATTTGCCAGACTTTCCGCCGCGACACGAGCACGAGTCGACGTTGTCGTGGATCATGCTTCTGCGTATTCAGGACGATGTGGCCTGGACTT
>JAEYZS010000251.1 GCA_023427925.1 Pseudomonadota bacterium
GCTGTTGGCACTGGCTTAAATACCCATCCTAAATTTTCTGTAACCGTTTGCGAAGAGGTAGCGAAAGAAACAAACTTACCTTTTGTAAGCAGTCCGAATAAATTTGAATCACTTGCGGCTCACGATGCTTTAGTTCAATTGAGTGGTACTCTAAAGACTTTAGCCGTTGGATTTATGAAAATTGCAAATGATATTCGTTTACTTGGAAGTGGACCTCGTTCCGGATTTGCAGAGCTTATTCTCCCTGCTAATGAACCAGGAAGCTCTATTATGCCAGGAAAAGTTAACCCAACTCAATGTGAATCACTCACGATGGTTTGTGCTCAAGTGATTGGAAATGATACAGCTGTTACAGTGGGTGGATTACAGGGACATCTTGAACTGAATGTATTTAAACCGCTCATTGTCTTTAACGTATTAAACTCCATTCGCATACTTAGCGATGCAGTAAACTCTTTTAAAACGAACTGTCTTGATGGGATTGAAGCGAATACTAAGCAAATCAAGAATCACTTAGAAAATTCACTTATGCTTGTAACGGCATTAAATCCGCATATTGGATATGATAATGCCGCTAAAATAGCAAAAGAAGCCTATACAAACGGAACAACTCTTAAAGAAGAAGCTATTAAACTAGGGTTGATGGATGCAAAGAAATTTGATGAAGCAGTAAGACCCGAACAAATGATTGCACCACAAGAGGGTAAGATTGGTTCCGGTGGTTGATGCTGGATCAGTTTCAAAAACCTAAATGGTTAAAGAGTAAAAATATAAAGCCTTATGTTTTTGTTCGACAAGAAAACAGAGCTTTGCAACCTGGTAATCTCCATGACTTCTCATGGTTTGATGACGATTTTATATTGAAAGATCCACTCAAGATGAAAGAGTCTCGTTTTGGTCACGCCATCATGAATTTGGACTCAATGGCTTTTGGTAAGCAGCAAATGGTAACCCCTCCATGGGTGTTCTATGATTGCGGAGTATTACCTGGCATTATTGCGGGTTTTGCTGCACGGACTGAGACTCTTCCTGTAAAGCTAAAGCGTATGCTTAAGGCGGATCCGCTCGAAGAATGGACTCCTATTTCGCTTTTTATTGCGATTCCGACAGTTCAATCAGGGTCTTGGATGGCTCATAATTTGGCCTCAGTTAATTCTCTTTTGCCGAAAAAAGAGCAATACAAATATCTCGGATTTTTAACGAAGGCTTTTGGCTTGTGGTATGCCAATATTGAACGGCTCTATGGAGTAACGCAGTGGCATTCTCCAGCTCTTAGAATACATCCTATTTTTGGAGAGTTTCAGTTGATTACCACTTTTACACCATTGCACGACTACGCTAACAGTGTGACCTATTGTTGTTTGGTTGATTCGAAGTCTTGGCCTCAGCTTTTCAGTAAAAAAGTTCATCCGAGTTTTAAGAACAAGTACACTCAAATTGGAACACTTGATCCCAAAAATGAGAAAGCTCTCAAAAAACTTCAAAAAAGATTGGAAGATCAAAAAGAAAAAATTTATCTATCTGGAGTTGAAATTTTAAGCAAGCCGATAGGTGAATCTTTACATCTTTATAAAAAGAAAGTGATTCCCAAAAAATCTCTGACAAAATCTAAGAAATAAAAAAGTTGGTATTGGGAATGAATTGGTTTGACGGATTAAATGAAGAACAACAAAAAGCAGTGGCGCACAACTATGGTCCAATGCTCGTGCTTGCTGGCGCTGGATCCGGAAAAACAACGACTCTTGTTGCTCGCACGGGTCGACTTATTGATGAAAGAATTGTGAATGCGGAAAATATCTGTGTTCTTACGTTTACCAACAAGGCAGCAAGAGAATTAAAGCATAGAGTTGAAAACAAATTAAAGTCAGCAAAGAAACTTTGGACGGGAACGTTCCATTCCTTCGGCGTAAGAACGCTAAAAACATATCATAAAAACGCAGGTCTCCCCAAATACTTCGGTATTCTTGATCAGCAAGACTCATCAGGTTTAGTCCGGGAAATTTTAAAAGATTATAATCTCTATAAAAAGGATAAGTTTGATACTGATACTTTGATTGCGAATATGTCACGCTGGAGAGAAGTTAATCAAAGAGAAGCCAAAACAGACCAAGAATACGATGTTACAACAGAATGGTTATTGCCTAAGTATCAACGTAAAAAAGATCTTTTGGGTGTAGTGGACTTTGATGATCTGATTTTGAAGGTTATTGAGTTGTTTAAAAATAATCCTGAGGTCTTAAGTAGAGAACAAGATCTTTGGCAGCAGCTTATGGTGGATGAGTTTCAAGATACAAATATTGGGCAAATGAAGCTTGTTCAGTTGTTATCGGATAGAACCAAGAATATTTCAGTCGTAGGAGATGATGATCAATCCATTTATGGATGGAGAGGCGCACAGGTCCAGAATATCTTGGATTTTCCCAAAAAGCACAAGGACTGTCTTGTTGTTAGGCTAGAAAAGAATTATCGATCAACAAGCCATATATTGAACCTTGCTAATAATGTGATTTCTAAAAATGACAAACGTCACGGGAAAGTTTTAGTTAATCCCACAAAGGAAATTGTTTCTGTAGGATCACTCCCTGATGTTATTCGTTATGATATGGATATGGAAGAGATTGAAGGTGTTGTAAGAGAAATTACGACATTCAAGGATCGTGGATATAAAAATAAGGAAGTTGCTGTTTTATTCCGCGCAAATGCGCAAGGTGCTCTATTAGAGTCGACATTAAGAGAGCGTCAGATTCCATATAAAATTTCTGGGGGAACAAGCTTTCTTGAGAGAAAAGAAGTCAAGGATGTTCATAGCTATGTGAAGTCAGCATTTAAGCCCAACGATGTCGACTTTAGAAGGATATTTAATTTACCGGCAAGAGGTTTAGGTGAAACCACGCTAGAAAAAATCGTTGAAAAATCTAAGGCCCTTAATTCTACATTTTATAAATGTTCTAAGAATTGGCAGCTTGCTGATGTTAATCCAAAAGCAGGATCATCAATCGATTCGCTTTTTAATCTGTTAGCAGCAATTAAAGATCAAATGCTAAAAGAGACTTCCGTGACTCCAGGACAAGTCTTATTAAGAACAATGGAACAAATTGGTTATCGAAATCATTTAAACGATATTTCCAAGGATTTGTTAACTGGGCAGAAGCGATGGAATCTCGTTGAAGCTTACGCTAGATTCTTGGATCGCTTTATTGAAAAAAGACAAAGAAGTATCGAATACTTTAATGACTTTATCACAAGTCTTGAGCTTAAAGATCAGGAAGAAGAGGAAGCTGAAAAAGACGAAGTTCAGCTTATGACCTTACATGCATGTAAAGGTCTAGAGTTTCCATGTGTGATTCTCATGGGTCTAGAGGAAGATATTTTGCCACACAAACGGTTAGGGAGTGATATATCCGAGGAAAGACGGCTCTTTTATGTTGGTATTACTAGAGCTCAACAACATTTGGTGATGACCTACTCTCAAAAGAGACAGGTCAATGGGAGATGGGTGAATCGTCTCCCATCAAGGTTTATTGAGGAAGCTAATCCAAAGTTATTTCAACGGTTTAATAACGGCCGTCCCTTGGCTCAAGAACAGCGTAAAAAAATGCTTTCAGATCTCATGAGAGAGCTAGACAACAACTCTAGTGGCGGGAAGTAATTTCAATTTACCACTTTGTAACTCTTTTGTTTTTAAACTTTAGACTCGAAAAATAACGAAGACCTTTTCTATAGTGACCTCTCGTGGGTAGAGGTACGAGAGGATATGGTTAAGGGGATACTTTTTGTATTACTGGCGTTATGCTCTTGTGGGTCGTGGGCTAACGCCAGTGGTACGTTTTTAAAACAAGAAGTCGTAGTGGTGGTTTCTGTACTCGATCAAATGGCCTTCAGTGACGCTGATACAAGGTCTTTTAAAAGATATATCAAACAAATCCTACCTCACCATGAGCTTATTCATATCGTCGCAAATGCTTCTTTAAGGCTTCCTTCGGAAAAGACTAAAATCCAAATAAGAGAAAAATTAATGCTTCAGATTAAGAATAAAATCAAAAGTAATCATATCATTACTCACTTAGTAATTATGGACCACGGAAGTACTGAAATCAGTAAAGAAGGGAATTTCAGTCATCTACGATATCTTGGTTCATTTAATGAAACCGCAGTTCAGAAAAACTTTCAGGAAATATTTAATCCACTAGTAGGAAGGTTTTCTCCTGGGGCATTTGTTATGCTTGAAGCTTGCAGTACGGTTTGTGATAGCGATAGTGAATCTCAAAAAAGAATTCATACTTTGATGAAATATTTTAAAATTCCTAACGGTAGGGTATTTGCTGCTTATCAAGACATGGTGTCCGTTGGGTACGACTTAAAATTTCACTTAGAGCAGGTTGGATATAGACTAAAACATCCTGCATTATTAGTTTCTGGCTTGGTCATTGGATTTGCTAGCCAATTTGGTAAACTTTCAAATTTCAATTTTGCTGAGATGGTCGCATTAGCAATTGGTTCGAATGTTGCGTTATCCGTAGGTTTAAAGTTGTATGGCTTTATCAAAACATTTTCTGAAAAAGTAAATTGGGGATATTTATACCAGTTTCAAGATGGTTTCATAAGGCGAGTGCAAAATCTAAACCCTTATACACAAATGAATAAATTGTATGATGAGAAACATCGCGCTCAAACAAAAGTCACATCCGTATCCTGTAAAATGCTCTTTCATTGAATTGATTCCAGTTCTTTTTTCTGTTACATAATATCTTATGAATATTCAGGCACGCATCGAAGAAAAAATTAAGCGGTTAAATCCAGACTTTTGTGAATTGGTCAATGAGAGCCATAATCATTCGGTTCCAGAGAATTCGGAAACCCACTTCAAGCTCCTGTTGGTGAGTTCAATCTTTGAAGGTCTAAATCGCGTTGCTCGTCAAAGAAAAGTTTATGATATGCTCTCAGAGGAGCTAAAAAACGGAGTTCACGCTCTGACGATGAGACTCTTAACGCCTAATGAATATTCTAAGGAGCAGCCTGATTTTGTATCTCCTCATTGTCACGGTGGCAGTAAAAAGTAGCGTAATCGTGGTATCTTTTTCTCGTTTGAGTTCCTTTATTAAATACACACTTTTTTGGATTTTATCCTTGTAAATATTTGCTAACGACTATCGTAACTATCTGTAAAAACTAAGGCATGATACGTTTTGCTGCTTGAGGGGAGAGTTCGTGGGGAACTTATTTCGCAGCACAATCTTGATATTATTTTTGGTCATTGCAGGTGCTGCAAAGGCTCAAAATTCCTGCGTCTCGTTGTTCGCACCTCAGTCCCAATCTACTCACATTAAATCTAATAAGGCTCTAGTTAGTTACTTGTCTGTGATTGAAGCATTCCGAGACAATAGAACTTCTTTTCCTCTGCAGGGAAAAATATCTGAAACATTAAATTGGATGGAAAGCGAACTGAATTTGGTGAAGAGCAAAGATCCGCGTGTCGTTTCGGAAGTGAGCAGGTTACAAAAAGATATCCGAACTGTTTCAACAGGTAGAGAAATACCATATCTAGAGTTTGCATTCTTGGCTCAGCGATTCTCAGCAGGAATTACATTTAAATTCGCTGACAAAATTGTAAACTATGATGAAGTTCTCGCGCTCTTGCGAGGAGACGGAAAAGGACCACTCACTGAAGGAATTCAGAGCTCCAAATTTTTCTTCTTACCCACAACACTATCTTTAGGCGTAGAGTCTATGAATACATTCCACGCAGAAGGTGTTGCTGTTTTAGGATTAACTTCCAAAATTGAGCTTGTCGATGGAAGATCGTATTTGCCATGGGAATTTTTTCGTCATGACGTAGATCACGCTCTTTATTATGAGCGACAGCCATTCACTTTGGAAAAAAGCGATTTATATCCCCAATTAAGCTTTGCGGAGCGAAATGTTTACTTCTATCGCTTTAAAGAACATGTCGAACGAATTTCTAAAAATGACTACCAGCGGAAGCTTTATCACACCTTATGGTTTGTGGTATTTCATGAAACTGGCTTGCCGATCCATAAAGAGAACCTCACCGGTCAGTTAAATCTACTAAAAGGCACTTCTTACGCAAACAACCGTATCGAGACTTTGCTATTGCGACTTAATGATATGAATGATCTCGGTTATTCATTTAAAGGCAAGAAACTCACTCCAGAGGACGTCGAACGTGCGATGGACGATCTCCTAGAATTTACTCGAAATTAGTGGCTTGGACTCTTTGTCGTTACTCCAACCATAGTTCCATCGGCGATTCTAGATTTTGGCATGATCACAGTGTGAGGGGTTACCATGACATTCTCTCCGATCACCACATCGCCCATTACGCTAGCTTTAAGACCTATGGTGGTACCTTTTTTGATATGTACTCGATCTACGATTAAGTACCCCTTCATTCCATAATGAGCAAATACAGTGGCAGATCCACCTATTGTCACATAGTCATCAAGTTGTATTAAACATGGATCAGAAATATTTGAAGTGTTAATGACAACTCCTTTTCCTATTTTCATTCCCATCATACGGAAAAATAAAAGGTTAAGAGGAGTGGGCGTTATAAAATCTAAAACAGTATACCGAGCAAGCTGAGCTAATGCATTGTGATAATACCAAGGAATTATATTTAGAGAATACCAAGTTCCTTTTTGAGGTTTTACGAAAAGCAGCAAAGGGAGATTAAAAAGAGGGATTACAAAAATCATTGTAATCCAAAAAGAAACTATTCCTAAAGCAATCGCAATAGCCCATACAAAACTCTGTAGTAAAAAGTGATGATCAGAAACCGAGTTATAAAGCTCTCTAAAAATGAATATTCCAGGAGTAAGAGCTATTCCCAGGCAGACCACGTAAATCAAACCCACTGGGGCGATGGTCACAGCAAAAGCAAAATTCCTAAAAGATCTGAAAATGGTTTCGAGCACTCCAAGCAAACCTCTACGATCAGATTTTGTACTTAAGGGATCTTCTCTTTTTTTATCTTTACGAGAAGGAGTGTCGGTTCGCTTGAATTTAGTTTTTTTACGAACTGGCTTGGCCATGACCTTATTAAACTCTCTCTTAGAATAAAATTCAAATTCTAGTAAAGGATGGTCTAGGTCAAATAGGTCTATAGGAACTATAGATCAGCTAAATTTTTGATCCAAAGATCAGAATCATTTATACAGGGGATAAAGTAGAACTTTTCCCCGCCTGCTGCAAGGAAGCTCTCTCGCTCTCGAATTCCTATTTCTTCGAGAGTTTCCAGGCAATCCGATACAAAGGAGGGGCAAACCACTGCGAGTTTTTTGATACCTTTTTGAGGTAAGCTCTGAACGATTTGATCTGTAAAAGGCTCTATCCAGCCTCGTGTGAGTCTCGACTGAAATCCCACGGACCATTTGTCTGAAGGTAGATTCAACTTATCGGCAAGCAGCTTTGCTGTTTCATAACATTGAGCACGATAGCAATATCGATTTTGCTCTGTTACATGTTCGCAGCAAGTTGCACTTCCTTGGCATAGACTTGATCCTACCTTTTTACCTAATTGACTTTTCGGTATTCCATGAAAGCTGATAAGCAGGTGCTCATATTCGCTTTGATCGAGGTGTTTCTTTGTTGTCTCCACCAGGGGTTCAATAAATTTAGGGTCGTTATAGAAATCCTTAACAAAAGTAAAGTTAAAGAATTGGTTGAAGTCTTTGGTATTGAGAGTCTTGAGTCTCTGAATAACTGTTTCTGTCGACGACAAAGCATATTGCGGGTAAAGAGGGATCACTCGTACATCTCGGATGTTTTTGCTTTTGAATGTGTCTAGTGCCTGCGTTAAGGACGGCTCTTGATATCTCATAGCGATCTCAACATGTGTGCCGGGTACGAGGTCGTGCAAATACTGTTGAAGTTTGTCTTTTAATTTATAGGATTCTATGATGAGGGGAGAGCCCTCGTTTTGCCAAATCGAAAGATAGCTGTGGAGAGTTTTTTTGGGTCGAAATGGAAGTATCACTCCATAGACTAACATCGCTCGAAATAAATAAGGCATTTGTAAAACATAGGGATCCATCAAAAATTCACTAAGATATGTTCGGATCGAAGGGATGGAGGGCTCCGTGGGGCTACCCAGGTTGACTAATAAAATACCTTTCATAGGTCCTCGTAATTTACTCTGAGAGTTCTTCGATTTGAACTTTGAGTTGGTCTAATATAATACGAGCCTTTTTCTGTAGCTCTTTTTCAAGAACATCCTTGTCGTTCTCTAGTCTAGTCTCAACTTCTTCATCAGGGGCAATCTTTTCCCAGTCGGAAAGGGTACCCTCTAATTGAAGTAGAGTGTCTTTAAGATTAGAAGGTATATGGCCATTCTGGACGTTTTTCTGTGATGGATTTCGACTCATATCCCCATAGCTTGTGTTATTTTCGACGTTAAGACAAGTAAAATAAAACACTTAAATTGTCTTTGTCTTTAAGTGAGATCTCGATAGCTCCGATAGAGAGTTATGAGTTTGTTCAGTAAGATACTCGAGGAAAAACTTAAAAAGCAGCAACTAGATATAGATGTGTGTAATAGCTCAACAACTACACATTCTAATTTCTCAGCTCATGAAACCATCAGTGTTGATCTTTTGCGATGGCTGAACTCCTCACCTTTTGGTCGAAAAACATACTATAAGATCGATGAATCATCCTATTCCGTACATAAAAAAGACCCCCGACTGATCGAAAAAATGCGTTTCCAGAGGGAAAAACAGACATTGGAGTCTGTTTTAGAGCGTCTGCACTCTGAAAAAGAGAAACAATCTGTACTCTTTTTTTACACCCATGGCGCACGTAGCTTTATGAGTTTCAGAGGGGAAGATCTCAAGAAAGACTATAGGAAATTGGCTTTTAAGTTTCATCCTGACAGACATACCCACGATCCTTCCTCTGTAAAAAGCCAGTTTGAAGAGAATTTCAGAGTGCTTTCAGAGAGCTACGAAACACTTCAGTTGCTCTTTTCTAGAGCAAAAAACGCTTAATTTAAGAGGGACTTTCCCCTCGAAAACCACTAAAAAATCCACCTTTTTCAGAGGGGAAATCGCTGTTTCCAGAGGGGGAATCGCCCACCGTTTAGGAAACGATACGAAAAAAAAGTGAATAATAGTGAATTTTTCTTTGGACAAAGGCTTACAAATAGCTATGATTATTCTTGCACGAATAAATAAACCAACCATTTATGGAGGAAATCACAAATGGCAAAGAAGAAGAAAGCTACTAAAAAAGCTACTAAGAAGGCGACTAAGAAAGCTACTAAAAAAGCTACTAAGAAAGCCACAAAAAAAGCTGCTCCTAAAAAAGCAAAGACTAAAAGAAAGCCAAACGCTGCTTTCATGAAGCCTTTGACTCCTTCTGCAGCATTAGCTGAAGTTGTAGGTTCAAAAGCAATTCCAAGAACTGAAGTTGTTAAAAAACTTTGGGCTTACATCAGAAAGAATGGTCTTCAAGATTCTAAGAACAGAAGAAACATCAACGCTGATAGCAAATTAAAGCCTATCTTCGGAAAAAACCAAGTTTCTATGTTTGAAATGACAAAGTTTGTTTCTAAGCACTTGAAATAGTCCTTAGTAAATAGACGATAAGTCTTAAGAGAACCCGTATAGAAATCTATACGGGTTTTTTTATGTCTGCTTCTGCTTGGCTCAATTGAAATTTTACTCAAACTTCCTAAGATTTGAATATGTCGTTGTATAATTGTGGCCTGTGCTTTAATAC
>JAEYZS010000318.1 GCA_023427925.1 Pseudomonadota bacterium
TTCTACAACGATCCTTGCTCCTTCCATAAAAAATAAAAATTTACTCCACTCTAAACTAGCACCAGCCATGAATGCATGAAATGTTCCAAAATCAATACTTGTTACGGTTACATTTGGAGGGCTTGCGGTATTAATTAACCTTGCTTCTGCATTGATTCCCATATAAGCAATTCGAATTTTTGAACTATCGGAATTGAGCGACAATTCAATTCCTCGAGTGCTATTGCTTGCTCCATAATAGCTTCCCGATCTGGAGCGGATCGAAATATCTCCAGCACCGCCCATTAACTGAACTTGAAAGTTATAATCCGAAACCGGAAGATTATAAATAACAGATGCTCCATTAAATGACTTCACTGGCAATGAGCCATACACCTCATAAGGTAATCTCACCCAAAGATAAGTAAATCCCACATCAATCTGCTCTGAAAATAAAAATGCTGGATTGATCTGCCGCCCGAAACGAAATGAGAAGTTATCATTATGTCGATATGTCATAAATATCCAGTCCGCATTCAGACTGTAAGTCCCCTCATCATTTCCTTTTGCTAATAATTGTCCTGCAAATTTGAAATCTGCAGAAAGATCTGCACTTAAGTTGAGGCCTAAACGGGTTTCGGGATCAACGTTCAAATTTTTACCGTTATTTTGGGTGCTTACTATTTGGTTTTCTGTGGACACTTGAGATGTAACTAAATCTGCAAATCCATAAATATGCAAATCCCTACCAAATGCCGTACTCTGACTCAGTAAAATGCCGAGACAAGAGAAAGTTCCTATTAATTTCAGCTTCAGAGTGTTCAATATTCCCCCCTCAATATTAAGAGATTGTGAAGGACGGGCTATAAAACAGCAAGCCCTATTTTACCCCATCCGTATCTATTCGAAAAACGTGTAACAAATTACATTTAATGCAAAAGTTTTCCGATAATCAAGCATGATAAAAAAAATCTCGCTCAAGGTTTCTGCTCTATTACCAAGGCTTTTAAGTAACCTCCATTATTTTGGATTCATTATCGTATGTTTTTTAATTTACCAGACTCACAAAACTTCAGATTACTCTATGAAGATCATGAATAAATCCATCGAACAGCAAAAAGAGCTCAGAAATATATCTTGGATGAATTTACTGACTCAAAGGATCACTGTGCTTTCTATTAGTCCGTCTCTCACTAATGATCCTTCCGGGTACGAGCAAGCCGAAAGAATAATAGAAAATTTTCCCATGTTACTTAAGGCCGAGGGTGTCGATGAAGGTGGTAGTCAAGCCCAAAGGATTTTGATTAAACGACTAGATTCTCTTTTTGATAACATACAGGAAATCAAAAAAGATGCGGCATCTGGCAAAGATGTTAAGATTAAGTTAAGACGCTTATTAGAAGATTCTGAGAATTTAGCCACTCAGTTAAATGATGAAGAGTCTATAAAATGGTTTGAGCTTTTGGAGAAAAACATCGACCTCTTAAAAGATCTAGAAACTCAGCGTAATCAAAACTATGTTAGCTACGGCTTATTCATTTTCTACTTAATATTTTTAGGTTGGTTGACTATGCGCAAACAATCAGCAGAAAGTAAGTTATTGCAAAGCCAAATAAAGGAAAATAGAGAAAGACTACGCTCAGAAAGCTTACAGTTAGAAAAAGAAGCAGCCGAAAAGGCGAATCAGGCTAAGTCCATCTTTTTAGCTAATATGTCCCATGAATTGCGCACTCCCATGCATGGAATTTTAAGCTATGCTCGATTTGGACAGCAAAAATTTGAAACCGCACCAAAAGAAAATTTAAAGTCTTACTTTGATGAAATCTATGACAGTGGATCTCGTCTTATGACACTCCTTAATGATCTCCTCGATTTATCTAAATTAGAAGCAGGAAAAATTGAATATACGAAAAAAGAAACCTCACTCATTTCAATTGTTGCCTCTGTAGGCTCGGAGATGAGCGCCTTTGCGCAAGAAAAAGGATTAAAACTGCAAATTCCCAGCGATTCTAATAATGAATATATTGGTATATTTGATGGCGAGCGAATTATGCAAGTCATCAGAAATCTACTATCTAATGCGATTAAATTTTCAGAAAGAGGAACAACTGTATGTATCACTTTAGAGGAATCTACAGACACTCTCAGCTGTATTGTCATTAATGACGGAGTAAAAATTCCTGATTCAGAACTACTTTCAATTTTTGATAAATTTTCTCAAAGTAGTAACACCAAAAGCAATGCAGGCGGGACAGGACTCGGCTTAGCAATTTGCAAAGAAATTATTGCTCACCATCATGGAGAAATATGGGCCGAAAACATGCATAATGGCCGAACCAAATTTACATTTAAAATACCAAAAAAATCAGAATATATAAAGGCTGCTTAATTAAGGATAAAAATGGATAAGAATCAAAAAGTACTTATTGTTGATGATGAAGTTAGAAACCAAAGAATCATTATGGAAGTTTTGGAGGGCCTCGTTGAATACAAAACTGCTTCCAGCGGTGAAGAAGCATTAAAGATAGCCGATGAGTATTTACCTGATTTAGTGCTCTTAGATATTATGATGCCAGGAATAAATGGCTATGAGGTTTGTAAAAAAATTAAGGCAAATCCAAATATGAAATTTACAAAAATTATTCTTGTTTCGGGAAAGGCAATGATCGAAGAAAGGATCAAGGGCTACGATGAGGGCGCGGATGACTATATGACAAAGCCTTTTGCTCCCGAAGAACTCTTGGCAAAAGCAAAAGTCTTTTTGCGCCTTACCGCGATCGAAAAAGAACTTACGGAGTTTAATAACAATCTCGATGAAAAGGTTAAAGAGAAAACAAAACAACTTCTTGAGGCCGAAGAAAAACTGATAACAGCCGCCAAAATGTCAGCCCTTGGAGAAATGGCCGGAGGAATTGCACATGAAATCAATACTCCACTTGGAACGATAGGGTTACTGGCGGGACAAATAGAATCCTTAATTCAGGAAGATCCTTTAGATAAGGATGCTGCTGCTAACATGATTAAAATCATACGAGAGACAGTAAAGCGTATTGGAATTATTATCCATAGCTTAAGAACATTCTCTAGAGATGGGAGCAAAGATGACTTTAACTCCGTTCCTGTAGTTCAAGTTATAGAGAGCACTCTAAGGCTTTGTAACGAAAAATTAAAGCAAAACAACATTGATCTTCGGATTGATAAAATTCCAGATGATTTAAAAATTAGATGTCAGGAAATTCCACTTTCCCAAGTTTTAATAAATTTGATTAGCAACTCTTGCGATGCCATCCAATCTCATAAAGAAAAATGGATTCACATCTCTACTGAAGTGAAGGGTGATTATGTTTTAATTTCGGTCACCGATTCTGGTCAAGGAATACCGCCAGAGCTGCAAAGTAAAATATTCCAACCATTTTTCACAACAAAGGAAATTGGCAAAGGCACTGGTCTTGGTTTGAGCATATCAAAAGGAATTATAGACTCACACAAGGGCTCTTTAACTATCGACACAGAAAGCAAAAATACAAAGTTTGTAATTCAACTTTCAAAAGGCGAAGACGTAAAATGAGTACAAAATCACATGAAGATATCACAATATTATTCGTAGATGACGAAGAGGATTTTAGAAATACTTTGGCCTCGGCTTTCGGAAGAAAAGGTTACAAAGTTTTAACAGCTTCAAACGGCAAGGAAGCTTTCAATATAATCCAAAATCAAAAAATAGATGTCGTTGTCTCTGATATTAAAATGCCCGGAGGGGACGGCTTAGAGCTTTTAGCCCGTACAAAGGAAGACCACCTAGGAACTCCTATAATTTTATTAGTTACAGGCTTTTCAGAAATTACATCTGAAGAAGCTCATGACAAAGGCGCTGAAGCTCTATTTAGTAAACCTTTGGATATTGATGCCTTACAAGATGCCATAGATAGACTCCTCACCCCTCTTGACAAGAGATGGGCTCCGCGCTTCGTTTTGCAATCAGATAATGAAGCTAAGGTGGAGTTAAAATATCCTAATGCCTCTACAGGCCTCGAGGGAGGTCTTGGGAATATTGGTCGAGGAGGAATGTTTGTAACCTTAGAAGAACATTTACCTTTTCCGATTATAAATGACCAAGTCAATTTTAGAATAACTTTTAAAAATGATTTTGAATCTTTGCAAGGCAGTGGCATCGTAAGATGGATTCGCACTCAAAATTCTTCAGAATATCGCGCTGGCTTTGGGATTGAATTTTTGTTTTTAGGAGAAGTCGATAGAAAGAAAATCATCGAATATATAAATTCAAAAAAATTGAAGCCATATATTCCAAAAAAATGAAATTCGTGTTTGTTAAAGTCTTTTTATTTTTTAATAAGATTTTTCAACGCTTGAAATGCTTGTTTATCGAGTTCAGCAAGTTTATTCGATTGCATTTTATCTATTGCCTCTTGCGGGGATAAAACTTTGTGATCAGGGGAATTCCTGATAGCGTAATTACAAAACTCGTTAGCAACATTTACAATCTTTGAAAATGGATGAGTGGAGTTCGCATCAATAGCGCGCGGATATCCGTTTCCAATAGAGTTTTCATGGTGTTCATATGCAACAGCAGCAGCTTCACTTGGAGCATTTTTTAAACTATCGAGAATGTCTCTGCCTCTCATCGGATGACTTTCGTAGAGCTGTCTTTCTTCCGCAGTGAGCTGAAATCGAGGCTTTTCTATTAAAGATTTTGGAAGTTCTTTTTTTCCTATATCATGAAACAGTCCAGAAAATGCGAGCTTAAATAATACAGACGAGCTTTCCCATCCCAATTTTTTTGCAATTAAAACAGAAATTGCCGACACTCCCAAACTATGCGCATATAGATAATCTGTAGCTTCATTTAATCCTATCAATAGCCCACCAGCTTGATCATCCTCTGCGATAATGTCTAGGCTAGATTGTACGAATTCTTTAGCATAATGGCACGAGGTCTGATCAAATCCTTTGGCAAAAATTTGTTGAGATAACAACTCCCCTGTGTAT
>JAEYZS010000025.1 GCA_023427925.1 Pseudomonadota bacterium
CAAAAGCTATTGCAACCATCTTGAATTTTTAAGAAGGCCCTCGTGTGCTCGGCTTCGATGCCACCGTTCTCCTCAAGATCTTCCTTTCTAAAGATATTAGAATGAAATACTTTTTGAGTAAGCTCTCCATTGAGATGTTGCTTGATTAAAGTTTCTAATAATCCTTTGTGAGAATTTGCAATAACGAGATCCGCGGGCACGTTTTCAAATGAACCTGTATCCACTTGTGCCGCACAGCCAGTCACAACTACCACGCTAAGAGGGTTTTTCTTTTTGATGCGATTGATTTCTTTGATGGCTTCATTGGTGGCATCGCGAGTGACAGCGCAGGTATTGAGAATGTGAATCTGAGGCTCACTTTCCGCCATCAAGTAGCCACTATTTTGCAATCGTTTTTGAAGTAAAGCCGTATCGTATGTATTTACTTTGCAACCGTAGGTTTTAATATCAAATGAGATACTCACATCACCCTCTTATTAATTTATAAAAGCTTCAACTACAGAAGTATCCAGCGGACTCGTTGTAATCCAGCCACCACCTAAGAGCTGCTTTCCTCTATATACAACGGCAGCCTGTCCTGGAGTAATTGCTCGAACAGGAGTTTCAAAAATGATATCTGCTGTTCCATCTTCGTTCTTTTGAATTCTCGCTTTACTGCCAGTGTGCTGATACCTGATTTTAACATTTAAATCTTCTTCTTGAGAAATTTCATCAAACCAATTTGTTTTTACAATATGCGCCTTATCGTGGAATAAATACTTTTCTTCTCCAACCCAAACCGTGTTGGTTTTTGCATCTATCTTTAATACGAATACAGGAATCGGGTCTTGGTGGTCTAATCCCAAACCTTTTCTTTGACCATAGGTGAATTTATGAATTCCCGTATGTCGACCGACAATCTCTCCGGTTGGATACTTACGGATAAGTCCTGCTTGCAATAGGTCTTTTGAAATTTGTCCCTCAACGAATTCAGAATACTTTCCGTCTCCAACAAAGCAAATTCCTGTGGAATCTTTTTTACGAGCATTCAAAAGCCCGTGCTTTTCAGCCAACACGCGCACTTCTGGTTTTTTCATATGACCAATTGGAAATAGTATTTTTGAAATCACATCCTGCTGAAGTGTAAACAGAAAGTAAGTTTGATCTTTCCAATCATCTTCACTCACTACAATTTGAGATTTGCCTTTTTGATCTACAACCACTTTTGCATAGTGCCCCGTCGCTAAATAGTCACATTCTAATTCATTCATTTTTTGAATAAGATGATCAAATTTAAGATAAGTATTGCAGTTAACACAAGGAAGCGGCGTTCGCCCCTCAAGATATGCCTCCACGAAAGGATCAATAACTTGGGCTTTAAATTTTGCTTCACAATTCATTACATAAAAAGGGAAGTTTAATTTTTCGGCAACTTGTCTTGCATCATCCACATCCATAGATGAACAGCAAGTTCCAAATCCTTCTTCGATATCACATTGAGTGTAGTCCCAGACTTGCATGGTGATACCTATGACTTCGTAGCCTTGCTCCACAAGCAAAGCTGCTGCCACAGAAGAATCCACTCCTCCAGACATTGCTACGAGGACTCTACCTTTTTTCGAAGTTTTTAAAGAATTATTGTCACCCGTATTTAATCGGGTGATGGATGGAAATGTAGAACTCACTGATCTCTCCTCTGCGAAGCTTAATGGGCTTCCGTTTATGATCGGCTCATTGTTTGTTGAATTGTCTAATCCGTAATACGACTTTTTTCAATGTTTCTAAAAAATATTCAATCTGCTCGGCATTATTTCCCCAACCGAGCGACACTCTTAATGAGCTTTGCGCCTCTTTTCGGGTATATCCCATGGCTCGCAACACAGCTGAAGGTTCTTGGCTCCCAGAAGAGCATGCCGCACCCGTGGACACGCAAATCCCATGCATATCGAGATTCATTAGCAGGGTTTCACCATCAACACCCTCTATAAATAAGCTAGAAGTATTTGGCACGCGATGAGGATTCTGAATGATGCTGACACCTTCAATGCTCTCCATGATCTTTTGTTCCATTTGATCTCGGAGACCTCTAATCCTCTCGTTTTCCGTTCGTATTAGATCCTCTTTTGTAATCATATGGCCAATAGCCGAAATCGCTAAAGTGTTTTCAGTTCCAGCTCTACGACCCCTTTCCTGTCCACCGCCTGCAATCAAGGGAACCATAGTTGTTCCTCTTTTTTGGAACAATAGACCGACTCCTCTTAAAGAATAGAATTTATGGCCAGAAAACGACGCAAGGTCGACACCCAGATCTTCAAGGTCGACATCCATCTTGCCTAATGCTTGAACCGCATCGGTGTGAAATAAGGCACCCTTTTGATGAGCCAAGACACACATTTCTTTGATTGGATGAATCGCTCCCGTTTCATTATTAGCAAGCATCACCGAAACAAGTGCGGTCTTGTCTGAAAGTTTACTTTTATAGAAATCCAAATCTAAGTTCGCATTCTTATCGACAGGTATATAATCAACAACGGCACCTTGACTTTGCAAAAACTCGAAAGTTTTTAATATGCTTGGGTGCTCTACTGAACTTGTTATAAAATGATTTTTTCCCTGGTCTTTGAGAGCATAGAAAACGCCTTTTATTGCTTCGTTATTCGACTCACTCCCACAAGAAGTAAAAATCAATTCCAGCGGATGGACTTTAAAGTACTCTGCCAATGCTTTGCGCGCCTCTCGGATGAGCGCTTTAGGCTCGCGAGAAGCTTGATGAACTGAGCTTGGATTGCCCCACTCCTTAGCCCAACCCGAAATTCTTTCTAAAATTTCTGGGTGAACAGGGGTCGTGGCGTTGTGGTCTAAATAAACTTGTTTCATTGGCTAAAGGGAAGATTAGCACAAGAGATCTGCTTATTGAAGAAAAAGTCAGGATTGAAGCTTTCTTCACTTCAACCCTGAATATTTTTACTTAACTACTGGGATTAATGAGCTGATGAGTTCAGCATAGGTGTTTTGATCCTTAACGTATCCATTTAATGCGGCCGTTAAGACATCCTTACCTAGAGCATAAGCCTTTTTAATTTGCTCCGGAGCATTTTCAGGCAACTTCTCACCCTTTTCGATCATCTGTAAGAGCTTTTGAATATCGGGCCTTGCGATACCTTCAAGAACTTGAGCGTAGCCCAATCCTTGGATCGCGCTCCAAGCAACTTTGTTAGCTGGTAGTGCAAAGTAAGCCTGACCTGCAATCTCTACCGACGCAGCGTTCTCATCTCCTGGATATTCCCGGTAAACGGCGAATGACTGCAAGAACTTTCTAGAGCTCACACTATGGACTTGGCTAGGAACCAAATTTCGAAGTGCCGTTATGATCTGCTTTTGGAAAGTAGTCTGCTCATTAGGTAAATTGAAGTATCTTAAAAGACCAGATACATCTGGAACATTGATGTAATGTTCTTCACCAAATTCCAATTGAACCGGTAGCGAGCTCGTGACTTCTCCATTTTCGCCTTCGAACTCAACTGCAAAACCTTCTGCATCACGGAATGGAACACTGATAGTCCCACGCTGTAAGAGAATCGCAGCTAATATATTTTCAGCAAGCGGACCTACAGCTCCGTGATCCAAGAAATTCTGAGTGTGTTTGTCAAATAGGCTTGAGCCCAACTGTCTTGCAAAGAAGAATTCTAGAGAGAGCAGTTTGTCAATCCAAACACCTTGCACGTCTACTTGGTCTTGGTAAGCATTTTTGTTTAAAGAGTCTTTTCTTGTTTGAAAGGACTTTCCACCCTCACCAGCTATCACAAGATTCAAGCCACCATTTTCCTTACCCAAATGTTGCAAAAATCTTTGGACATCTGGATGGTAACAAGTTGTTGCTGCGTTACTCATTGCAAGTAATGGGAGTATCGCAACTGGAACTGTTGGCTCTTCACTCAGCGCTATTGCGCATTGAGTATCTGGAGTCAGCAGATTGCTCAAGAAGAACTGGCCTGCGATTGTGCTTGCACGGTAGATATCAGCTAGGAATTCATCCGTCTTCCAGAGGTCATGACCTTCGACAATACCAAAGTCATTTTTAATCCTCTCATAAAGTTCGTACATTAATCTTAAGTCATAGAAGTTTCCTTTGATTCGACCAAGGTAAGCTCCTTCTTGCATTGTCGAGAAATTTCTACGGTGATTTCTACGATTGATTTGTTTGTAGTTATCTTCGTAAGCCGAAATCAAGTGCTCTGTGATTTCAGTGTAGTTCGTTCCTTCGTCGAAACGG
Source organism: Pseudomonadota bacterium (assembly GCA_023427925.1). Taxonomy (GTDB): domain Bacteria; phylum Bdellovibrionota; class Bdellovibrionia; order Bdellovibrionales; family JAEYZS01; genus JAEYZS01. The sequence goes on from JAEYZS010000025.1 coordinate 4,253, forward strand.
TTACAAGTCGGATTGGCACTTGCGTGCTCATCTGTGCAGAACTTGTAAGATTTTAATTCTTGTCCTTGAGCGGAAAGCTCTTGAACAGTTTTCTCTAAGTTACGCTCTACTTTTACTAATTTCCCATCTTTGGTTTCAACTTCGCGACTGTACGCAAATCTGAGGGCTGCAATGTCGTATTTACCCATCGTTGGTAGCTCATTCATAGTTTTATATGAATATTCCATAACCGAAGAATAAGGCACGCCTCTGCCAATCCCCATCTTCCCGAGCTCTTCAGCTGTGTAGAAGTTTTCTTTGTCTTCAGATCCAGCGAAGTTATGTCTTAAACCAAGGTTATGACCTAACTCGTGAACTAAAGTCGGGATCCAGATGTGCGGAAGAACAGCACGAATAATCTCTTCCTTTTGCGCACTTGTCAGTTGATCCCAAGGTTTCAGAGTTGTCTCAAGCTGACGCTCTATACCCGCCGACTGAAGTGCATACCGTGCATTGAAAAGTTCTTCTGGATAAATATTATGTTTCGAAAGAATATCGATTCGCTTATCGATGTATTTACTTTCTCTGGCTAACAAACTATTTGATTCTAATTTTTTGAGTTGGGAGATTGCATCCTTAATATGTTCCGCTTGCCCCGTGTTCTTTCCAATTTCAATCTTTGGTCTTTCCGAAGATTTACTGAATGTATTAACAGTACTCGCGCGACTTACACTTGTTTGTAGGGCATCACTTAGATTTCTAGCCGCTAGTCTTTGGTTTAAGCCTGCAAAACTCTTCCCATTTGTAAATTGCAAGATACTGTTTTGAGCATTTTCAATAAATTGCGCCGAAAGAGTTCCAGACTTTACACGTTTCGCCTCTTCTCGTTGAGCTGCAATTAATTCTTCACGAATTTCCTCATAGGTCTTTTTCTCAAGAGCACGAATAGTACCTAGGTACATCACAGTTCGCGCGTTTACGATCTCGCCTGTCGATGGATGAGCCACACTTGGGCCGTATCCAATAATTCGAGATGCAAGTGGATCCTCAACTAAAACAATCATATTGTTTCTGAGATCACCGACTTTTTGCTTTCCATCTGACTTTTGTAGGTGAATCTGAATACCTGCATTTGCTTGAGCAAGGCCGTTATTGATATTTTTCACAGCCTGAATTGTTGCAGCAAGAACATAATCATTTTCAGGTTTATCAAACTCTTTACTTAAGTAGTATGGAATGATTTTCTTTTCTGGGTTCCAACGATTTAAGAACACCTTATCTGTATTTTCAACTTCATTTCCATCCACATCGAGAACTTTGTTTTTGGAGTCAAAAAATCCAAATGTACCTTCGTCTTCTCGAGTGTACTCAATTGCCTTATAGTCTTTTGAAGCAAGCAAGTCAGCTTGAACAATGGAGTAGACGTATCGCACATCAAAATTTAAATTTTCAAAGAGATTTTCGAAGTCTGAAATCTGACTGATGCATTCAAGACTTGTTAAATTCAGTCTATAGGATTTTTCAATTTCAATATTAAAAACGCCTTTTGAGATCTCGCGACTAATGACTTTCTGTTCTCCCAACTCACTGTAACAACCTGAAAATAGGTTTGTAATCTCAACTGGAAGCTCATCAGCATCCAAAATCTGAGTTCTTTCTAAATCAGCAATAACTAAAGGTCTTTTTTCCCATGGAGTCTCATCGTCTTCAATCTCTTCGTTTAAACACTCTCCGTAAGCATCTTTCTTACAAGTATAACTAATATGTGTCACAGGAATCTGCAAAATCTTTTTGCTGTTTGTTGGATTGTCCGAAAAGCGAGGATCTTTTTCCAGCTCTCTCACTTCAAGATGCTTTTCTGTCATCTCAAATTCGACAAGCTTTGTTCGTCCCATGAAGTAAGGCATACTTGCACTTGAAGTACGAGTTGCCTGACCATAGCTCATAACGGCAATTCGAGGGGCACGATATTGTCGCTTTTCTTCAGGACTGAGTTTGGCAATCTCTTCGGGCTTAAGCTCCTTAAAATCTTCTTTGTTAAAAAGATCTTTTGAAAGCGTTTCCTTAAGCGGTACAAATTCATATGGCTTCTCTTTTGTACATCCAAAGATAGCTAAGGACATAATCATTGCGATTAGTGCAATATTGTTTTTCATTTGCTCCCCTTCTTTATATTTTCTTTTTTTAGAAAACATGTGTAACCCCTAACCCTAAATACGAAGTCCTTGCCGAATAGACATCGACATTTTCACCGTGATTATTTGGTCCACGTACGGTACCTTCGTTTTTATGTGACAAATAGATCGACCATTTGTCATCTAGCTTATGAC
>JAEYZS010000082.1 GCA_023427925.1 Pseudomonadota bacterium
TTGTAATGGGTCTGTTTCCTATAGAAAAGTTGGTACCCAAGTTACTCGTATAACTGATGCCTATGGAGACGACGCCAACAATAGCTGGAACGGCGCTAGAAAACTTTATAACGACATGCTGGGACGCTTTAGCTCAGGAGGAGGCACACCGGCCCCTACTCCGACGCCCGCTCCAAGCGACAACTCCATTAAAAATAATATTCTAAACCAAGTTCACGAAGCTTATCAAAGCGCAAGGAACAATAGACGCATTTCAAATGATGATAAGTTAAAACTTGATGAACACATGGAAAGGATTCACGAGCTTCAATCTAATATTGTGATTACCGATCCTCCTCCACCACCAAGCAATCCGGCATCTTGTACAAACCCTACATCTTCAAGCTTAGCTAACAATGCAATTTACTCTTATACTGATAAAATGGAAGTTTATTTAAAGCTTGTTAAGGTTGCACTCACATGTGGAATGACAAAAGTTGCGATCGTAAACTTTGAAGGTCACGGTGTATACGACATCGGAGCCGGCAAGACTCGCTTCCCTTCTCAAAGTGGTCACGACTTCCATGGTAGCATCATCCATAATGAGCAAGGTGCGTACAACATGAGCCAACGTGAAACTCATTTCACATACTGGTTGAAGTGGCACATGGATAAATTGAGTGAATACGTCTTAGAACCTCTTAGAACAACAGAGGACGTGGAAGCCAATAATGGAAAAAGCTATCTCGAAAACATGTTAGTCGCACTTCTCTCAGAAGCTGGAGTTGATAACCAAGGCGGCGGCTCGCACGTCAACCTCGATTACATGCCAATCTTACTTGGTAATATGGGTGGTCTCATCCGATCTAATCGATTTGTTGCAATTGATAGAGGAACCTCTGGTCGTGGTACGGGAATCCCATACAATCAGCTTTTAATTACACTTTTACGGGCTATGGGGCTTTCAGAGAGTGAATATTCGGCTGGCAGCAGTACGGGTCAGGGATTTGGTGCGTATCGGACCTCAGGGAACCATTACCAACGCTGGTCACATCGATATTATCAACCTATAGAAGAAATCTGGAATGGATAGACTCTTATAGGAGTCTATCCTTCTTAATCCTTGTTTTTAATTTTTAATGAGAGTCTTGTCTTAAAAAGGCAGTGATCTTTTCGTTAATATGTCCCATCAACTTTAAAGCTTCTTCTAACTTCTTTTGCGGAACATCGATCTCAAGCTTTCTCATATGCTTAACTTCTTGCTCTTGCATATTCTTATAAGCTTTGCGACCTTCATCAGTCAGCTCAATGATCATGGATTTCTTGTGAAATGGATTTGATTTAGTCACCACCCAGCCAGACTTAATCATTTGATCCACCATCACCTGAACGCTTTGACGGCTTAAATGCCTAATCTTGGCCAAATGAGGAACTGTCATCCCACCCTGATCATTTAGAATTTCAATTACACCGCGAACTCCAACAGATAAGTCCGAACCCTTATGGACAAACTCGACTCCTTTTTTAAGGAGCTGATAGTTAATTCTAATTTCTTTTAATAGTTCTGCTAAAACAACTTCTTTGTTTTCTTTATTCATAGTCCTTCTAATATGCCATATAGCATTTGAGATGTCAATTTGACGTAATTATTACAAATTGACAATTTTTAATCGATATGACAACTTAATTGTCAATTTTTAGTAGACAATCTGAATCAATGTCGCTTATACCTATGCTCGATTAAAGACTAACAATCGTGGAGGAAAATTATGAAAACCGTAACAAGAGCTCTATGTATTACACTTGCTCTAACATTGAGCTTACCAGTTCTTTCTAAAGCCGCTGACACAAAAATATTAGGAACATGTACAGCCACAAAATCAATTGTTTTAAAATCAAAGACAAAAGCCAGAGGCTCGCAGGCCATAAACCAAGTAGTTCAGTTTGCGTTGGAACAAGATGTGTATGTACAAAATAATATTGCTCGACTTGATGCTATTTACCTTTCGATGACTGCCCAAGAAGCTTGTCCTCCCATGGGATGTAGCTCAACTCCTGTTGCACAAAGAGATTATGACAAGCCTCTAAACGCGCCATTAGAAGTCTATGCTCAATTTAAAGCCAACGATGCTCATAAACTCGATTTGGCTTTAAAGGTAAGTAGAAACGAATGGGCTAAACTTAATTACGACTACTCAAAAAATGTAGGAACTTATGAAGTACGTTATAGTGCAAGCGAGTTTGGCGGAATTTTTGCAAAAAAATACTTAGATGAACATCTCAAACTTGAATTTAAAGATTGCACTTTTGAAGGTCCGATCGAACTTGATCCGACATATTTGTAAATTTAATGTCGATATTCAAACTAGGAGACAAAAAAGGCAGACCAAGTCTGCCTTTTTTATTTTTGTTATCGATGAAATATTAATCGTCGTAACCGCTGCCAGATTTTTTTAGCTCTTCGAGGCTTTGCCCCATGGCTTTTACCTCATTTTCATACGCATCAAATACTGCCTTTTCTATCTCCTCTCTAAAGTCTTGGTTGAGAGGATGCGCAATATCCCTAAACTGTCCGTCTTTACGCTTTTTAGAAGGCATTGCTACAAACAGTCCTGTATTGCCGTTAATGATCTTCAGATCACGAACCACGAACATATTATCTAATGTGATAGTGACATAGGCTCTGAGTCGATCTTCATTGACTGGATAAACCTTAACTTCTGTAATCTTCATCGTCGTCTCCTTAGTTGTATAATCTAAGACATCTCTGATTATACAAACGGAAGTCTAGGAGCGAGACTTTAGTCTTTTTACAAGAGATCAAGAAAATTGTAATTTTACTGTTTCGATTTGAGATTAAATTTCAAACTCAGCCACTGTCGGCAAGTGATCTGAAAGAATCCTAAGACCAGAGCTCATGAGGATAGCCGAGGACTTCACAGTTATATTGCGGTAATAGATACGATCTAATGAAAACTTAGGATAAATACTCGGTGAAGTTGGCAACAATACGTTGTGGATGGACTCTGAGACCTCTCTACAGCCCATGTGCTCACATACATGGTGATGGAGCCTCTGATTCCAGTCATTGAAGTCCCCCGCCAATATCACTTGATCGTCATCTTTTATAATGTGCGAAGTGATGTCTCTGATTTTCTGAATCTGTTGAACCCTGCCGTTAAACGTAAGATCTAAATGGGTGCAGAATAAGTATAAATTCTTATCTGAATGAGGCGCAATCTTTCCATAAAGAAGCCCCCGGCGCTCAAAATTGTTTGTCGAAATATCCATACTATCTGTTTCAATAAATGGAAATTTAGATAAAATTGCGTTACCGTAGTGATAATCTCCCATTAAAGCATTTTGGCCGAAGGAATAATGTGGCCACAGCTTATCCGCAAATTTCTCTAGAAGCCTTTCGCTTTGAGGTTCTTTTAAAAATTCTTGCAGAAAAATAATATCAGGGACAACAGTATTAACAAGTCTTTCTAAAGAATCCCACGTACGGTGCCTCAGGAAAAAGGAGCGACCTTTGTGAATGTTGTAATTTAAAATTTTTAAGGTCACACCACACCTTTCTTTATTAAAAAGAAGTTTTAAATACGGTTAAAAAAGAGCCAAAAACTCGCTCCCAAATTTTCATTTCCTTCGGAGTTGTTATTTCATGACAATATGCCATGTCTTTAATGAATTCCTCGCGCAAAGCTTCTACGTCATCAGCGTTTGAAACAATTAAGTTCATTTCCAAATCTTGATAGAAGCTTCTGTAGTTTAAATTCCCAGAGCCCACTACTCCGAGAGAATCAATCAGCGCAGTTTTTGAGTGCAAAAAGCCGGGCTGATACTCATAGACTTTAAGGCCCCGATTTACAAGAGGCGAATAATACAAGCGGGACAAATAATTAAACCAAATGGGATCCGTT
>JAEYZS010000104.1 GCA_023427925.1 Pseudomonadota bacterium
GAGTATCCACAGCCTCACACTAGGTCAATAGGTCTTAGAATTTCATAGCACTTTTTATTGCATGATAACGTTCATATGCATTTGGATGACTATGCCTATAATCTGGTTCACGCTTATTAGGGAGTTCCCCGTTCTTAATGCTGTGATCTTTAAATAGTGCAGAGATAGCGTCGTTACCACTAAAGCCAGCCGCATTAAGTATTCGGACGGATATCATGTCCGCCCGAAGTTCGGTTTTTTGCATGTCTTTATTGAAGGTTTCAAGAGCAACGGATGTATTTCCGTCTTGACCGGTTCTGTCGAGGTATTCCAATATTTCGCCTGTTAAAATCCAATGAAGCTCTTCTAAAGTTAAACGAGAAAAGTGGTAACCTAAAGTTTTTGTGACAAAGGCAAACCTCTTTATACTATCTCCCTCATCGCTATGAGCAATTTCGTGGGCAATAATTGCGCGAAGCTCGTGATCTTCGAAATTTGCGTATAATCCTTCAAAGATAAAGATGTTACACCCGGTGCTAACTGCACGCTCATAAATTTTTAGAGGTACAGCATGCACTTTATAACAAGTTGCCATTTCTTTATCTAAGACATGTGGGCGAATATCCTCTAAGAGTTTATTAAGTCTTAAGTTTTGATCGTGGGGGCTCCTTAATTGACCAGTAAGGACTTTCACTGCGATTACACCGATCTCACCTGGAGCTCCGATTTGAAGTGGTTTACCAGTCACTCTTTCGGTCACTGAGTATTCCAGGAAATAAAGAGAGAACATTAGCTTTTCGAAAAGCATTTTAAATGGGGCAGGTACGCGACGAATCTCTTCTACGAACTCTGGGTTTATATTGTGAATGTAATTAAAAAATTGTGAGAAGGAAGCTTTGGCTCGAGGAGCTACGTGATCAAACGCCTTAAGCGCCGTAGCACCGATGGCATTTCCATAGGTGTTCAAATAGAAGTTATAAGCAGAAATCAATTTCGGATGAATGTCGTCGTGAAAGGCTCGAAATAACTCATCACGTACCCTTTCGTGCGGCTTCGCAGATGATTCCACAGATAATTTCGCGTTTGCGCTAATATTGAATAATCCTGATATAATCAGAACTAGCAATAGCTTTGAAATTCCCCTCAAAAATATCTCCCCAAACTTAAATGGCCCCACGCCATTTTTTTACAACCCCACGTTGTGAGCGGAGATTGCCTAGAGAAGGTCAAAACATCAAATCAAAAGTTCTTATCTTTGGCATAAGTTTTAGGCGGAAAACTTCAGAGCAAAAATATCGAGGTTAGAGAGATAAAATCTGAGTTAACTGCATGAGTTCGAGGCGAATTGGCTTTTGTTTTGTAACAACTTCAGCGAGCGGAATTGTAATAATTTGGTCATTTTGAACACCAATCATTACGCCACTTTTTCCGACCAACAGTCCTTCAACAGCCGAAGCGCCGAGGCGACTCGCCAAGATTCGATCTTGTGCAGTTGGACTTCCGCCTCTTTGCAGATGACCTAAAATGCAAACTTTGGATTCGTAGCCAGATTTTTTACGGATAGCTTCTGCAAGGTCGTATGCGCGGCCAGGTTTTTGTCCTTCAGCTGTGACGAGAATACTGCTCAGCTTTCCCCTTTGAACCGACTTATTGATATGATCGATCACATTATCAATATTGAGAGGACTTTCAGGAATAAAAATTTCTTCTGCTCCACACGCGAGCCCTACATTAAGAGCAATAAATCCAGAGTCTCTGCCCATTACTTCAACGATAAAAAGTCGATCGTGACTAAATGCTGTATCTCTGATTTTATCAATGGCCTCAAGTGCGGTATTAAGAGCGGTATCAAAACCAATGGAATAATCAGTTCCATAAATATCATTATCGATGGTGCCAGGAACTCCGATCACAGGTATTTGATGTTCCTCTCTGAGAGCATTAGCACCTTTAAAAGTACCGTCTCCTCCGATACAAACTAATGCATCGATACCACGATTTTTTAGGCTTTCTGCAGCCTTTGCCCGAAACTCAGGTCTAAGAAATTCCTTTGATCTGCCAGTTTTAAGAATGGTTCCTCCTCGTTGGAGGATGTTTCCTACAGACTTGGCCGTTAATTCTTCAAAAGTTGAGTTGATGAGGCCTGTATAGCCTTGAAGAATGCCTGTGACTTTGAGGTTTCGATAGAGCGCAGTTCGCACAACAGCGCGAACTGCCGCGTTCATTCCAGGAGCATCGCCTCCGGAAGTTAAAACACCAATATGTTTGATTTGCTTAGACATGCTTAAGCATATGCCTATTCGAGACTACTTAACAAGATTTTTGAAATCGGTACCAGGCTTAAATTTTGGAGCCCAAGTCGCAGGAATTCGGATCTCTTCGCCTGTTGCAGGGTTACGGCCTGTGCGGGCTTTTCTTTTGGCTTTCGAAAATGTACCAAAACCTACAAGCTTAACGTCTTCACCTTTTTTAACTGATCGAGTGATTGTATCAACAACAGAATCAAGCACAGCTTCGATATGCGCCTTTGTCATAGAAGTTTGTTTTGCAACTTTTTCTACTAATTCTGCTTTATTCATTGATATTCCCCCTAGGTGATAAAGTTAGAAATTTGAAGTGTTGGTCATTCAAATGCATGCTTGTAAAATCGTCAATAAATAAGTGGTAAAAATAGATTAAAACTATATTTTTGATCACAGACGTTAAAAATTAATTATTAAAATTAAGGTTAATCGAATTTTTTGCTCTTGACAGCAAATGTCCTGCACTAGATCTGATCGTCTTCGCTTGTGCTTCCAAAATCTTCTTCTGCATTGTCATTTTCTGATTTGTCGACTGGGATTGCATATTTTCCAGATGCCCAATCACCAAGATCAATCGTTTTACAACGAGCAGAACAGAAGGGGCGAAATTCATTCCCTTCGTATTCGACTAATTTGGTACAAGTTGGACATTTCACTTTCATGCAGAATATTTAAACCAATATTCTGCGAAAGTCTATATTAGTAGTGGGGATATGGAACGGGTTGGCCACTCACCATTTGACCAGTTGCAATTACTGAGTATGGATCGCCGACCGAGTTTGCATTTTTAAAGAATCGCAATTCAAAACTTCCGCTATCCATAGTGCCACTTGTAAATACAAGCTCAGCAATTTTGTAGTATCTCGGGTTTTGGTGATAGATCTCATATTTTTTGCGAGTTCCATCATCAAATCTTTGGCCGTTTAAAGGAATCACGCCTGAGCTAATTTCCGGTGAACGTAAGAAGATTGTGTTCCCACGAATTTCAACTGTGATTTGGTTATTTCCCCATCCACCGTAGTAATGCCTCATACCTGTATAGCGGCTTGTAAAGTCTCTAAATTTTGAACCATCTGATACTCTGCCGTAACCAATTTTACCTTGATAGTATGGACCATAACCACCATTACCAGCCCACTGACAATGACCATTAATGATAACCATTCCTGGTTGGCAGGCTTGGCCTTCATTCTTTTTGTCGGAGCATGACACCAGCAATAGACCCGCAAGGGCCCAAACGAGCGACGCAATAAAATAAAATCTAAGGCTCTTCATAGTCTTCTCCTGTAGAGGAACACTTTGTCCTCATATTATGGAATACAGGATTTATGCCACCTAGAAGGCCGATATATTGGATCTAATAGAGACTCTAGGGCTCAAGTGACAATTTACGCGTCTTGGCTGAAAAAAAATCATACATTTTCAGGACTTAAGTCATAAATGATGTCCAGAGTAATATAGAGATTTCTTGATAATTACTCAAAGATCTTGAGGCTTGCCAGCGAAGACGAGAAAATATGGGTTAGAGGGTAATAATGCAAAAAAACTTAAAAAGTAAGACGACTAGAGAAGTTCGCCGGGAGACTCGTAAAGTTATCGGTTTAACTTCGATTTTATTGCTAATCGTTATTTTTGGAATGACTGCCTTAGGTTAATCCTGTCAGTGATTCTTTCGAACTATATTTTGATGGTAGAGCCAAGCGAGGCTTAGGGCTATGAGTGCTAGACTTATCAGGGTCGATATAGTGACCCCTAGGACCTCTTGTCCTCGAAAATCTCCACGGAACTGTTCCACAACGGTGCGACCGATACAGTGTAGAATCAACCAGATAAAAAACAGTGAACCGCTTTTTAATTTCATGTGCGTAAACTTTTTTTCGGTAAAAAGAAAAAGTCCCAAGATCAAACTCTCGCCTAAAATACTGTAGATTTGTGTAGGGTGAAGTAGGACATGTGCGGGGGCTTCGACTCCTTCTCTAAACTGGATAGCCCACGGTAGATCGCATGTTTTGCCATAGCAGCAGCCAGCAAGCCAGCAGCCGGCTCGTCCGATAATGTAACCTAGAGATATGACGGGAGCTGCACAGTCGAGCCAATTATAAAAATTCTGTCTTATTTTTTTGATGTAAATGTAGGAGGTCACAAGACCACCTGCAAACCCACCGTAAAATACAAATCCACCGTTATAGAATTTAAAAATTTCGATGGGGTGATTCAGATAGTATTCGGGATACTCAAAAATAATATGAAAAAGTCTCGCACCTATAAAAGCTCCAAACATAACTGCAAGAGATATTTCCGTAGAGATCTTTGGGGGTAAGTTGAGCTTAATAGCTCTCTTGTAAAAAAAGACAATTCCAAGTGAAAAAGCCAAACTCATCGCCACAAGGTATAAAGGAATATTAATATGTGGCGATGGATGGAATACAGGATACATAATCTATTTTAGTTCGTATGTATAAGACTGAGTTCGAACTTTTTTTGTTACACTTCTTAAGATCACTATCCCCCAGATTATCATGAGTGTGCAAAGAATTTGCCCCATCGAGAAGTATTGCGCGAAAAATCCAAGTTGAGCATCAGGCTCTCTAAAGAATTCGATTATAAATCTAGCGATACCGTAGAAAATCAAGAACCAGCCTGTCATTATACCAGTTCGTTTCCACTCGATATTGACTTTCTTAGGAGGTTTGCCATTTTTCGACTGCGCAGTAATAGCCTCTTCTAAAAGGGGAGCTTGGCCCTTTTTTTGTTCCCACTTCTGTATAACGTGTAAAAGTATGAAGACAAAAAGCCCTTCACCAAGAGCTTGATAAAGCTGCGAAGGATGGCGTGGAAGAGGTCCTCCGTCAGGGAATATTACGCCCCAAGGAGCAGTGGTTACTCGTCCATAAAGCTCCCCATTGATAAAGTTACCTAGCCTTCCAAAGAAAATTCCAATGGATGCGCCGACAACAACATTATCTACTATGTGATAGAATTGAACTTTGTATTTGCGACAGAAAAGGAGCATTGCAACTCCGTATCCTAAAAGAGCACCATGGAATGAGAGCCCACCTTGCCATACTGCTGGAATCTCTGAGAGGTGATTGAGGTAGTACATCGGATTGTAGACAAAGACATAAACGAGCCTTGCTCCGATGATCATACCGATCATAATATAAGTAATGAGCGCCTGGTTCCCTTCAGAGTTTAGGATATTTAAGCCACGCTTGTATCGTCGCATGAGAACCATATAGCCTACAAAATAACCGACAAGGTACATGAGACCATACCAACGAATTTGTAGAGGGCCCATGTGTAATAAGACAGGATCAATGTTGTGAATATAATGTGTCATGATGTGTCCTTGTTTGAGATGAACACATCCATTGCACTAGAAATTAAGCGGATTGTCTACTTTCTTCTTTTCTAAAACTAATTAAAAACAGAATTATGATACCGCAAACGATTGCAGAGTCTGCAATATTGAATGCAGGCCATGAATATCTATGCTTAATGTGGAAATCGAGAAAATCAATGACGTATCCCACTCTCAATCTATCAATATAATTTCCTAATGCTCCACCAAACACCGAACACAAAGCAAGAATTTGAATTCGGTCATTGGATTTTACAGATTTCATAAAAAAAACAATAATTCCCATGGCGATAGGTGGAATGATCAAAAAGAAATTATCTCTAAATATCGGAGGCGATTGTGCGAGAAAGCCAAAGGCGGCTCCTGGATTTTGAACGTATGTGAAATTAAAGTAACCATCTATGACAGAAATACTTTCGCCAAGATAAAACTTACTTTGCACATAAATCTTAGTAAGTTGGTCGAATGCCACTAGAAAGGATGTGGTGACCAACAGATAAATTGTTTTTATTTTGGTTTCTGTAGATAGACTCATGAAAGGGCCTCGACACACTTCGGACATACTCCCGGGTGCTTTGTTGATGAATTTATATTTGTATTGTAGCTCCAGCATCTAATGCATTTTTCGCCGTCGGCTTTTTTTGCCTCGATATGGAGGGGGCCATTTTTGAGAGTCACTTGCGAGACAATAAAGAACTCAGTAAGGCTGTCTTTGAGCAATTCAAGAACCTTTAAATCCTCTCCTTCTGCTGTAATCACAAGTTGAGCTTCTAGGCCTGAACCAATCACTTTATTTTTTCGAAGTTCTTCAAGGTTTTTAAGTGCTTCAGTTCTTATTTTTTGGAAAACCTCAAATGTAGCAAGAACTTCATTGTTTACCCATGCCTTGTTGGTCGCTGGGAATTTTTCTAAAAATACACTTTCTTTTTCTTTTCCAAGAGTAAAGGAGTATGTTTCTTCTGCGAGGAATGAAGCAATTGGAGCCATTAATTTTGCAAGTGTCGTTGTCACTTCGTAAAGAGCAGTCTGTGCGGATCTTCTCAACTGACCATCGCTCTTTCTAACATATAAACGATCTTTTAAGATATCGAGGTAAAAGGCAGATAAATCAACAGTCACAAAGTTATTGATCAAATGATAGATCTTATAGAACTCGTACTTATCATAGGCTTCTGTAACGTTCTCAATGAGAGCGTTGAGTTTGGCGAGTGCCCACTGATCCAAAGATGTTAACTCACTGTAAGCGAGAGCATCTTTTTTATGATCGTAGTCCGAAAGATTTCCAAGTAAGAATCTAACTGTGTTTCTCAAACGTCTGTAAGTTTCTGTGATTCTCGCGAGTGCTTCAGGGTTACATGACATATCGTTTGCGTAATCTTCATGACATGCCCATAGCCTTAAAATATCTGATCCCGCATTCTTGATAATATCCATCGGATCAACTGTGTTACCCAGGCTCTTGCTCATCTTTTGGCCTTTTGCGAACATCACAAAGCCGTGAGTGAGTACATTTTTAAATGGTGCAATTCCTTCGGCAGCGACTGATGCTAAGAGTGAAGTGTGGAACCATCCTCGATGTTGATCTGAACCTTCGAGGTAAAGATCAGCAGGATAATTGTGTCCACGTTTCTTTTGAACTGCCGCCCAAGAAACACCACTATCGAACCAAACATCGAGAATGTCTCTGCCTTTTTCAAATTCTGTCTTTCCACATTTTTCACATTTGTGGTTTCCTGCAAAAACTTTTGCGTCTGTGTCGTAGTATGCCTCCATGCCTCCACCTTTATCCATAGCATCGGCAATTCGAAGCATGATATCTTCCTTAGCTACAGGTTCTTGGCAGCTCTTGCAATAAAGAACAGGAATCGGAACACCCCAAAGTCTTTGGCGAGAGACACACCAGTCAGGTCGATTTTCAATCATGGATGTGATACGTCGTTCTCCCCAAGCGGGAACCCAATTGACTTCTTTGATTGCATTTAATGATTTTTCACGAATAGTGTGATCATTTTCGTTTTTTTTGTAGTCCATCTTTAAGAACCACTGAGGAGTTGCTTTGAAAATGAGGGGAGCCTTTGATCTCCAGCAATGAGGATAACTGTGTTCAATTTCTCTATGGTGGAGAAGGTGACCGGTTTCTCTAATTAATTCCAGTACGATTTTGTTACCTTCTTTTAGAACGTGTTTACCAACCAGAAAGTCAGGAGCCTCGGAGGTATAGAAACCTCCATCGTCCACAGGAGAAAGTATAGGAAGCTGATACCTCAAACCAACATTATAGTCATCAATACCGTGGCCTGGGGCTGTATGAACGAGACCTGTACCAGCCTCAAGGGTAACGTGATTTCCTAAAAGCACTTTTCCAGTACGTTCAATGAAAGGGTGTTTATATTCTAAATTTTCAAGATCAGAGCCTTTAAAGATTTTTGGCTTTGTCAGTGATTTTAAAGTGATGCCAGTATCCTTCTCAAAAGCTTCCTTTAAGCCTTGAGCGATAACGAGGTAGTCCGTCTCTGTTTCGTAAACTTCGTAGTCAAACTCAGGATGGGCGGCCACCGCTAAGTTTGCAGGAAGTGTCCAAGGAGTTGTGGTCCAAATGACGAGATTTGTTTTTTTGCCTGCTTCAGGAGTATCAAGATGCTTTAGCATTTCGAACTTCACGTAAACTGCTTGAGACTTATAGTTCTTGTATTCAACTTCGGCTTCTGCAAGGGCAGTTCTCAAAGCCCAGCACCAGTAAACGGGTTTTGTTCCATGATAGAAGGCACCAGTTTTTAGAATCTTAGCTAGAACTCTGATTTCCTCAGCCTCGTACTCAGGCTGTAAAGTGAGATACGGATTTTCCCAGTCTGCCATCACACCGATGCGGATGAATTCGTCTCTTTGGATTGCCATCCATTTACGCGCTTCTTCTCGACATAGATCACGGAATTGTTTGTCAGTGAGGTCGTCACGTTTGTCGCCGATAGCTTTGGTAACACCAAGTTCAATAGGAAGACCATGGCAATCCCAACCTGGAATAAAGGGAGCATTAAAGCCCGCCATGTTTTTGTATTTAGTGACCGTGTCTTTTAGAATTTTGTTGAGAGCGTGGCCTACGTGAATGTGTCCATTGGCATATGGCGGCCCGTCAGCAAAAGCGAATGAACCTTTCTCAGTGTTTTGAGAAACCATTTTGCTGTAGATCTCGTTCTTCTTCCAAAAATCGAGGAACTCAGGCTCCCTTTGATTAAGATTTCCCTTCATCGGAAAGTCGGTTTTAGGAAGATTTAACGTTTCTTTATAATTGGCTTGTCCATTTTGATTTGCGCTCACAAGTATCCTTTTTTATTGAGCTTATGAGGTTATATTTTTTGATGTTATTCGTCAATCGAAGGGGGGCAAAGACGCTCTGAATCTACTCGATTTAAGGCCTTGTGGCATTGTCGTAGGATTTGTTCCACAGGTGAGTTAGGATTTCCCAGGTCGGATAGAGCTCCTCGTGGAGCTTTTTCGGGGAAGATCGTTTATCAAGTAATTTGCGTATTGAGGAAGCTTGGACCTCATTTGCAGAAGTGAATTGAGCAATTGATGAAAGATTCTGTAGCTGATTATAATCTAAAATATAGTCTTTTTCGTAACTCGTTCGCTGAGCATAGAGGCCTCTTCCATTGTGAAGATATTTATGTAAGACATTTATATCTTCATGGAGAGTGCTAAAATATAAAAAATCCAAACTCATTTGCTGTTCTAGAGGGAGCTCCCTTCGCGCTTCAAGGTAATGATTTCGTAATGCAATTAGGAATTTTCTTTTTTGTTCGTAAGAAAGACCAGTCTGTCGCCAGTCTTTAAATTGTTCTCTGTAGAGTTGGTGGTGACTGATGTCGTGAGACGCAAATCCTAGAGGACCTGCTGCGTTGGTTTGTCCATCGGGGTGAGAAATGCGATTACTTAAGCCGATAAAGGAAATATCTGGAGATAAGAATAAATTGAATTTCGCCAACGAAGATTCAAGAGTAGAAAAGAGCAAAATTCTATTATCTTTTACGCTAAGAGACTTCGTCCATTCGCTAAAAAATTCATTCATTTTGGGAAAAGATTTAACGAAATCTTTATCAGAAATTTGATCCTTTATAAATTTCTCAAGGCGCTCTTTCTGAAGAGGAGTGAAGCGAAAAACTGAAGAAGTTTCCCGATTTGGATTCATATGCCACTCTTCAAGTAGGAGAGTTGTTTTTAAAGAGAGTCGGTAGTGCTGCTCTAGATTGAGTCCGACTCTCTGAGCGGACTCAAGAGTCTGAACGTGATGCTGAATCAGGCTTTTTATAAAAGTAGATTTGTAAGTAGAATCCTTAAGTGGTTTTTTCAAAAACTCTATTTGTTTTAATAGATCCCCTGTAAGCTCAGGAGTTTTCATTTTAACGATTTCTGCATTGGTTTTGTTTTGAGACTTGGCGATTTCTATGCGTCCAACTAAGGATTTGAGATTTTCAAAGCGATCCTTGAAGCTGGAAGTGTTGGATCGAGCGGAATGGGCTTGGAAGCTGCGTTTATCCGCTGTAAAAAGGGCTTCACAAAGAGAGGAAGCTTGGGCTGAAGTTTGGCCCCATAGTATTAAAAAAAGACAAGCTAACGCCTTCATAAGCCATTAAATCCTATTTGATTTATTCCAATATTACATAAGCAAGAGAAGTGCCAGAAATAGCTATTTTTGAGGAAGGATATCTTTTATTTTTTCATATCCGAGCGTAATAAGCATACGAATAACGTCTGTGTCTGTTTCAAGATTTAAGCTGTATTTTACCGTGTTTATGATTTCCAGAGAGCGAGGATCAAGAGACAAATTGCTTTCTGCAACTCTCCGCTCTGAAACCTTAAGCTCAATGCTGCGTTCGTCGTATCTTGGGGTCTCGGGTTGGGGTTTGAACTCCATGCGCTCTTCAAAGCTCTGGGCGAACTCTGGTGTTTGAGGAATTGAACTTTTTTGTGCAACTACGGGAGCGGCTGTAGTGGTCTTTGATTTTTCAAACTGATTAAGTTCAGAAGCCAGTGATTCCAATTGAGTTTTAAAATCTCTTGAGCTGACTGGTGCAATGTTTTCCAATGAGGCAATTCCGTTTCTTTTTGCTTGGAGGTAAAGCGCAACCAATGCGTCCTTGGATGTCGCCATGTTTTTTACGTAGTCAGGCTGTGACTGAACCCAAACGTAGGCTCTAGTTAAGTCTTCCTTTGTAAATGCTTGCGGTGGTAAATAAGTGTTCGCCATGAGAGGGTGTGAAAGTAGCGATATTTTCGCAAGTCATCAAGGCTTAACTGCATGGGCCTACAATATATTTTTTAATACATACTATAGAATTTTTTTGACTTTGAAGTTAGTTACACAGAATCAACAGTTTTATCCACACGAAAATTGCAGATAAAACTGTTTTAAAGAATTAAGAGCTTATTGGTTGATATAGTCTCTCGGATTGATCCCATATTTTTCAATTTTTCTAAGGAGAGTTTTCTTGGGAATATTTGCATGTAAGGCTGTTTGATTGATTCTACCTTTAAAAGTTTTTAGTGCTTTAATGATGAACTCTTTTTCAAACATTTCTTTGTGCTTGCCGAAATCCAATTCTCCAGAAACTTCAACGCCTGCAACTTGGATATCATCTTCACCTGTTGCAGTAATTGAAGTTTCACCAGTTGCTTCTGAATTTTGTGCTAGTTTTTGAGCATCCTCAAAAGAAATTCCAAGAGATTTAAGAACTTTTTCTGGTAAAGAAGGCAAAGTGATCTTATTTGAAGTCTCTAAGACAAACGCATATTCCATGACGTTTTCAAGCTCACGAATATTCCCTGGCCAGCCGTATTTCTTGAAGCAAGCCATTACTTCAGGAGAGATTCCAAGGATCTTTTTGCCGTGGGCCTTATTGAATTTCATAATGAACATGTTGATCAGATTCTCAATGTCATCTTTTCTATCTCTAAGTGGAGGTAGGAACATTGGAATTACGCTCAAACGATAAAAAAGGTCTTCTCTGTAAGTTCCTTCTTCAATCATTTTTTCAAGAGGTTTATTAGTTGCTGCAATAATTCTAACATTTGCTTCAAGCTCTCTATTCGAACCTACTGGAGTAAAGACTTTCTCTTGGAGGACTCTCAATAGTTTTGCTTGCATCAAAAGAGGCATATCGCCAATTTCATCGAGGAAGAGCGTTCCGCCTTCGGCGTATTGGAATTTACCTATCTTTCTTTGATCGGCACCTGTGAAGGATCCTTTTTCGTGACCGAAAAGTTCTGATTCAAATAAGTTTTCTGGAATTGCAGAGCAGTTGATAGCTACAAATTTTTGATCTTTTCTACCAGAGTTAAAGTGAATTGCTCTGGCAACAAGTTCTTTACCTGTTCCAGATTCACCACGAATCAAAACAGCTGTATCAACATTTGAAAGTCTGGAAATCAATCCGAAAACCTTCTTCATTTCCACGTTTTTGCCAACAAACTTCCTGTCGGATTCAATAAGAACTGGTGATGAGGCTGCTGCAGATGAAATCATATCGTGTGCTTCTACAGATCTATCAACCAATTGAATGAGTTCGTCACCTTTAACGGGCTTAGAAAGGTAGTTATATGCGCCTTCTTTAACGGCAGTCACTGCATCGTTAATGTTCGCATAGGCAGTCATAATAAGTACGATTGTTTGAGGTGAGATTTCTTTGATTTTTTTGAGTGTCTCAATACCGTTTAAACGAGGCATATCGACGTCAAGGATCACGAGGTCATATTGGTGAGCTTCCATCTTTTCAACGGCATGCATACCATCTACGGCATCATCTACCATAAATCGCCCAGTATTCTTCAAAGTAGTGCTGACGGCTAATCTCAAGCCAGCGTCGTCATCAGCTACTAGTACCCTCAACATTGTGCCTCCGATATGCATCATTGACGCCCCCCTAAATCTCTATGGCCCTTATTTGGATCCATAGGCAAGTTAACAGTAAATGTTGAACCTTGCTGAGGGAGACTCTCAACAGAGATCTGTCCTTTATGCAGCTCAACAAAATATTTTGCAAGGTATAACCCTAACCCCGAACCCTTGATAGGTGAATTTTTCACATGTTTAGTGCGATAGAACTTTGTAAATATGTGCTTAATCTCGTTTTCAGAGATACCAATGCCCTGATCTGCGACCTGGACGATGATATTTCCGTCTACTTCCTCACTTGTAACCAAAACCTTAGCATTTGCCGGCGAATACTTGATTGCGTTCTCGACGAGATTACTAAAGACCTGTCTCATGAGGTCTGCATCGACTTTGACAGAGAATAGAGTTTCAAGTTCTGCAATAATCTCGATATTCTTCTGTTGAGCCATAAACTCATACTTTTTGATAATTTCTTCGAGGATTCTGTTTACATCACGAGACTGAAGATTGAGTTTAATTTTCTGAGATTCAACGCGCGAGAGATCTAGAATCGAACTTATAAACTCAGTTAGTTCTTCGGCTGATCTTCGGATTGTTTGAATCGCATTTTTTTGTTCATTCTCAAGATTGTCCGTTTTTGCAAGTGCGATATCCGCCATGCCTTGAATGCGAGCCAGCGGAGTTTTGAGGTCATGAGACATCATACTTAAGAAATTGTTCTTAAGCTCTTCAACTTGGGTAAGAAGCTTGTTCTTCTCAGTCAATTCCCAGAACTTTTTATTCTCACGAATAAGTCTATAGGGAATAAAGAAGTAGTAACAAACAAACACCGCAACCAACGGCTGAGCCATCCCGATTGCAACTCCACCGAGCACAAACAACAGTATCGAGAATACAATATAACCTAAAACCAAACTCAATATGGCTAGGATGCCTTTTGCGGGAGAGAGCATAAAGACTGCGATAGTTGCAGCTATCGCGAAAGCCACAGTAATCAACCTATTTAGATATGATGGAGCTTTTATTATTCCGCTATTTTCTAAAAAAGTTTGTATAACGTGTGCGTGCGCTTCTAGCTTAGTCATTCCTAGCAAATCGCGAGAGTAAGGGGTTTTAATATAGTATTCAGGGGTAAATTTATCATCATATCCTACGAGAACTATTTTGTTTGTATAGGTTCCTTCTTCAAAACTCCCTTCCTTAACATCTGAAATACTTTCTGGTAAGTAAGTATTAGGGCGTTTGTAATTGATGTTTACTTGGAGAGCTTCTCTAAACTCGAATACACCTCTATACTGAGACGGGTTTTTAATCCCGTTGTAGTAGGATGCTACTCTGGGTTGAAGCAAGAGTTGGTCTTGATAATAAATTAATGCGCGCCTAGAAACGCTATCTCCAGCGAAATTACTTTTATCATAAGTAATAACTGCAGGAATATTAGAAATTCGATTATATGGCTCGGGTAATACGAGCTGGTTTTCTTGTCCTTTTAAGACGACATCATCAAAGGCTACCATAAAACTTTTAAACCTAGCTGCTAAGTTTGCAAACTCAGCCTTTTGGTCGGGAGTACCTTTTATGTTTTGAACCGGAAAAGTATAAATTAAAAACGTAGGCTTTTCTTTCAATAACGCTTTTAATAGATCTATATGAGTTGAAAGATTATTCTTTCTTTCTTCAATAGCTTTTTTATCAACTGCGATCGTCTTGATGAGCTCAGAGTTTGAACCAATGGGATTGGTACGAAATCGAGCATCGTAGAGAAGTGATTCTAGGTAAAAGAAATCAAAAGAGCTTACTCCGAGACCGATTCCCAGCGCCAAGACAAAACTAAAAATTGAAACTGCAAGTTTTTGTCTCGGAGACATAATTCCCTCTTTAAACTCAGTGCTTTGATATCAATACATATCCTGAGGACCGGATGCCTCAATTGCATTGCTCACTTTTTTGAATGAGTTCTTTTTGATTTTCTTTTTCAATATAATAAGCATGTCGTAACTCCTTCATTTAGGCTCCGCCCAGTGATTATTGTAGTACCATTATTCTAGATAGCAATATCCCTGCCAATTGCTGATAATTAAGGAGTATTTTGCAATACTAGTAAAATCAATAATTTAATGCGCAGCAAAATTAGTAACTAATTAGAAACACGCAGCTTTTTGGTGCCTATTTGGGTAGTGCGAATTCGGCATAGGTGTCACTCGGATACCAGATTCGTAGAGTAATAGGAGATAAATATGAAAAACCTACAAGTACTGACCATAATAATTACGGTAAGGTTATCCTAATTTTTAATCGATCAAGATCCTTTTTTCCAAACACAGTCGTTCCAAGATCTTTTGCAATGCCTAATATTTCTTCATTCGAAGAAAGGCTCGTGCAAAGATAGGAGTTATATAAATATCTACTGCCGTGCGCTTGGCAAATTTGTAAAACCTCAAAGCCTGTTTCATCTTCATTTTCTAAAATAAGATCTGTAATCAGAGTGAACTTTTGATTATTGAAAGGATTAAAATTATCTTTCTCCATTGATGTTTTAAAGTCATGGTAGGATTTGAATCCAACCATTTTTATTCCCATTTCACCTAGTATTTTTTTCCATACGTCCATTGTTTCTGGCACGTCTTCGACGATGATCACATTTTTTGAGCAATCAATTTCGAGGGTTTCTAAATTTGATTTTGCTAATACAAGTCTAAATATAGTTTCTCCTGGTTTTGATGATTCAAGAATTGCATCACCGCCTGATCTTGATAGCGCATCCTTGGTTTGAGCGAGTCCGAGACCTGTTCCTGATTCTTTGCCATGAGTGAAGCCTCTATCAAAAATTTTTGTTTGTAAATCAGTAGGAATTCCTTTTCCAGAGTCTTTTATATGAATTTGTGCAAAAACGGTGTTGTCTTCGAGCTTAATGCTAATCTGTCCTTTAAATGACATTGCCTCAATGGCGTTATTGAGGACGTTTGTAAGAGCTCGCTCGATATCGACTCCGTCGAGAGGAATTAAAATCTTTGATGAAGAAGTGATAAACTGGATTTTAACTTCCGGATAGATTTTTTGATAGGTATCAATAAGCCCTTCAATTAGACCCACTATCTCCGTGGAGCTGGACTCATTTATGGTTTCAAAAGATCCAGATTTAAATTTTTTCAGGAGTGAATCAGCAATATTGTTGATTCGAGTAATAGAGTTTTCCAAAAGTTTCAGCGTTTCTGCACGCATTTCTGATCGTGCAATCGAGCGAACAGTTTCAAGTGCCATAACTGGCGATCTGATATCATGTGCAAGTTGGGTTGCAATTCGGAATCCGAGGTCAGCTTTGGCCGATTTTGCGGTAACTTTTGCTTTATTGATAGCCTTATCCTTTTCTTCTTTTGCCCTTAATAAGTTTGCATCGTTTTGACGAGCAAGTTTAACTACCATGAATGGGAATAATGCGTATTGCAGAAGAAACAATCCTAAAAGTGGATGAGCCATCTCAACGGCAATGTTACTAAAAATAAAAATCAAATAACACGACAGGAAGAATGTAGTAGCAGTTGCAAATATTATTAATGTAGCTTTTAAAGGAGCGAAAGAAAAAATAGAAAATACCGCAATCAAACAAAGAATCAATGTAAGAAAAAAATTGAGAAGCTCAGGCGTTCGAATGATTCCGTTGTCTAAGATAAGAGTATTGATAATGTTTGCTTGTGCTTCCACCTCTGGCATCGCAAAATTTGCGTTATTGTATACAGTTTTAACATATTGAGTATAATCAAACTTCGTGTCGCTACCTATTAGTACAATTTTATCTTTTAAATCTATATCATTATTTAATTTTTCATAAACTACATCGAAGGGGATAGAATTTATTGCTCCAGTACGTTGGTAATTCACAAATACTTGTCGAGAAGTCTTGAATTGGTAAGCACCTCTGTAGTCCAAGAGGTTGGAAACGGGCCGCTTTAAGTTTGCAGTAATCACTTGAGAGTAAACATAGCCTTGGTCGTAAAGGACGGCTCTGCGCGCGACACTATCCTCTGCATAATGCTGAAAATCTGTTGAAAGATAACCCGGAGTATACTTTAGGCCTTTAAAATTTGGTCCTAAATTGAGTTTGTGATCTTCTCCTTTATTAGGTAGGGCCTTAATGTAGATGATGTTATTTCTAAACTTTAAAAGAGTCTTGGTGAATTCTTGTTGGTCACGACTTGATCCTCGAAGCCCTTGCGGGTCTATTGCATAGTAGACCACTAATGGGTCGTGATCGAGGAGTTGGTTGAGGAGCTGGGTGTGCGCTCTTATATCTGGCTCGCCATTGAATCTTTGAAGAGTGTCTTGGTCAATTGGAATCGTTACGATGTCTTGCGAGATTTTAGTAAAAGGATTTAGCCTAAAGCGTAAGTCGTACGTAAAGAATTCTAAAGTATGTAGTGGGAAATATGATATTACAAAAGTTGTAAATATAGCCAAACCGGTTTTAAGTGCGAAAAGCAAGTGATTTCTCTTTATTGTCATATGGACGTCCATTAAAATAGTATTGATTTCAAATTAGCTTGTTGTTCTTTCAAATGCTTTTTTGCATAATAAGTGTAGATCTATTATTAAAAACTAAAGGCATAAAGTGAAACAAAAAATGTAGTGGTTGTATGAATATTTTTGGGTACGAAAATTATAAAGTTAGAGATTCGAACAGGATTCATGATAAGCTTAATTGGTCATGGAAACCTAAGAATTGGGTCTTCATAAAGCATCCAAGGAGTTTATTGGGCTTCAACTCAAAAATCGAAGTACACCTAGGCCACAAGTTTGCGTCAGGTTTTACGCTTCTTTTGTCTCGTAAGAAGCCAATGATCGGCAACATTATCACCAATATGAAGCAATCTAAAAAGCCGTTCGTCTATATCAATTGGGATGAGTTCGTTGAAGAAGGCGTGGTTTATTTTGATGAATCACAAAATGAATATCAGTTGAGATATAAAAAAGAAACTTTTAACCTTAAGAATGTTAGGTCAGTATTTCTAGATTACTCTGAGCTAGGAGAAGTCTTTCATTTTAAGAGGCAAAAGTTTAGCAACAAAGAAAAAGTTTTTATAAGCCGATGGATAGAAGCATTAAACACATTGGAGTTTGTGACAAAAAATGCCGCTTGGTATCCCGCGCGCCCTTCATTTTTAAAATATGAGTCCCAGAATAAATTTGGAGATGCACTTTTAGCAAAGCGCATTGGGTTACCTATTCCGAAAATGATATATACTAACGATTCCAGGGAGGCCCAGAAGTTTTTAAAAAATCACGAAGGTATCGTAAAAGAGTCTGGGATTAAGTTCTTTGAAGACGCCTCCGGTAAGATTAAATTTTTCGAATCTAAATTGATAAGATCGAATGACAAAAACCTTTCTAAGGTTTCATTTTCTCCCTGTATGTTTCAGGAGTTTATTGATAAGCAGTATGATATTCGTGCGGTTGTTGTTGAGGATAAAGTTTTGGCTGCTAAAATCGAATCGCAAAGTGATGAGAGAGCGAAAAAAGATTGGCGTGGGCGTGAGCACTTGGTGCCGTTTAAGCCTTATAAGCTGCCAGTTGCGATCCAAAAGAAGCTTATTCGTTTTATGAAAGATATGAATTACAGAATTGCAAACTTCGATCTCGTTCGCGGTGTTGATGGGAAATATTATTTTTTAGAAATGAATCGTCCGGGAC
>JAEYZS010000153.1 GCA_023427925.1 Pseudomonadota bacterium
TCTGGGAACAAAGTCGATAAACCGCTTCTCAACGATCGCCTTGAAACGGCAGTCTTAGCTTATCAAAAATTTCCAGAAACTCCAATAGTGCTTACAGGCGACGAAGCAAACAAATTGGAAATATCCCATATGGAATCTTATCTCCGAACAAAAATTCCTGAAGCAATTTTATTACTGGATTCAGAATCACTCAAAACCTGGGACTCATTTATATACCTAAAAAATAATTTTCCGGACTCAAATATCTTGGTAATTACCAACGAGTTTCACCAGAAGCGGGCACTCATGTTTGCTTATTTGTTAAACATACCGGCGAAGTCCTTTGGCAAAGACCTTACCTTCTCACAAACTCTTTTTATGTTTGTAAGAGAAAGGATGTCTAGAATCATTGCTCTAAAATATTTAATAAAATAAGTTTCTCATCACTTTAACCTTCTGTAATATATTGGGGCCAAAATGTCTTGGCACAATGTTTGTAATATAAAAATACAAAACAAAATTTCCAGGGGGGAAGCGTGAAAGTAATAAAAGTTTTAATGGTGTTAGTACTGTTGTCAGGATTGGCTGCGTGCGGTGGCAGCGGAGGCGGAAATACTTCTACGGGAGGAGTTTACTTTACCCATGAAGAGCTTGCCGAAGAGTTTGTTCGACGTATGAGCATGGATTTAGGGTGGAGCGTTCAACTGGTAAAAGCGAACACTCAGCAATACAATTATATCGTTATTAAAGATGGAAAAGACTATGATGCTTTTTATATCGGTAAGTACAATCCAGGTGAAGACCTAAAGCAGTATATTAAGGATTATAAGTACAAATTCTATTACGACCTAGATAAAGAGGGATCATACTACGTTGACCCCGAGACTGGAACGCAGTTCCGAAGAGTCGCCATGAACTCTAAAAACCTTTCGACTGCCAAAGCTATTCGACAAGAATTCATCATTGCTGATGCGGCTTTACGAGCGCAAGCAAAATACGGATTGAGCGAAGAAAAGGCGATGGACACAGCCCGATTTGCCTACAATTTAAAAGTAATGCCTCGTGGAAGTTATAAAATGTCGGACTTCGATAGTTTTGCAAAGGAGCTCACTGGATCAACAATCGCTGACTTCCAAAAAGACTTTAAGGAAGGAAACCTTGCATCCCTAACAGAACGAATTCAAAAAGCTTCTGAGACTACTGGTATGGGTGTTGAGCACACCAATCAACTCATTAGGGATATTTTTGTAAGATAAACTTAATTCCAATATGCGAAAAGAGAGGTGTCAAAATAGCCTCTCTTTTTTATTTTTCGACGCGCGTGCTTTGCGTAGGTCACGGAAAAGATGCATGACGACACATTTGTAACTCATTCAATAGTGTCATTTTAAAAATACCGTAAGTTTTTCTGTTGAACTGGAGTCAAGATGACCTGGCACAAAAGTTGTAGTGTCTTTGTTCGTAAACAACTCACTAAAGAGTTATTCTAAACAAACCAAGGGGGAAAAATGAAAATATTCAAAACGCTTATGGCGTTAGCAATCACGACTTCACTTGTTGCATGTGGCGGCGGTGGCGGTGGTAGTACATCGACTGGTGGTACTTACTTCACTCACGCACAACTTGCTTCTGAGTTCGTAAGAAGAGTGAACATCGATTTAGGCTGGGATGTTGAGCTTATCAAAACAAATACACTGCAATATGACTATATCGTTGTGTACGACTGGGATTATAATACTTATGATGCCTATTGGCTCGGATCTTACAATCCAGGTGAGAGCTTATCTAGCTATGTAAACTGGAATAACAATAGATTCTACTACGATCTAGTCCCAGAAACTGGAAACACTTATTATGATCTTTATACAGGAACTCGCTTTGAGAAGACTGGCTTAACTTCTAAAAACCTTTCTACTGCAAAAGCAATCAGAGAGAACGTAATCATTGGCGATGCAGCTTTAAGAGCTCAAGCGAAATACGGGTTGAGCGAAGAAAAAGCAATCGATGTTGCTCGTTTCGCATACAAACTCCAAACTTCTCCAGAAGGTACTTTCAAAATGTCTGATTATGACAATTTTGCTAAAGAATTAACTGGATCAACAATTACTGACTTCCAAAAAGACTTTAAAGAAGGAAACCTTCTTTCTTTAGCTGAAAGAATTCAAAAAGCTTCTGAAACTACTGGAATGGGCGTTGAGCAAACAAACAACGTTATTAAGGATATTTTCATGAAGTAAGACTTCATTCGAAGTAACTTGAAGAGGGGAGATACGAAAAATCTCCCCTTTTTTTATTTAAAAATCATGAGACTTATTTCACTGTGTTTTTTTTCACATTCCAAACCACCCCACTAATGTTAGAAAATTTAAGTCTTATCATTAAGATAGGGATGAGGGGAAAATGAAAAAAAATAGAATTGCATTACTAGGTCTCATCGTAACTCTATTAATATCGATATCAAGCTTGGCCGATAGCGTCAGCGATATTCCAGGGTTTATTCCTCTCAATAATCAGCGTCCACCTGCCAGTGACCTTATTTACAACGGTAAAAACTTACTTCCAGATCAATTGCGACAACTTCAGATTTCTGGAGCAATTCCTGATCTTTCCCTGATTGATCCTGACGATTCTTCGATCCTTTGGAAAAAGCAACCGACTCAAGGAACTTTGGAGCCTGAGAAAGCTGTAGAAATCGACCTGTCTCGTCCGTTTGACTTTGTAGAATACAGTGCAGATGCTGTCGGCCGTCTGAGTTTTACAATTTCTCAAAAAAGTCCTACTGGAGAACTCAAAGTATACCGTGCAAGAATGGATTCTCGTGCGCACAATGTACTTTTGAGAAAGAATCTTTTGCGCAAATTGGGTTACAATATTGCGCCTATCGTATGGGCACCTAAAATCAATCTTTCATTTAAAGGAAATTTTTCAAGAGACGAATTTGAAAGAGCGATTACAAATAAGACTTTCTTACCATCAGAAAGATGGGTGCTAAGTAAGGGTGAGAATCAAATCCAGCTCCAGGATTTAGTTGTTTTTGCTGACGCAGAAGACATGTATTACAATCTGGCCCGCGGAGATATGGGGGCTGATGTCATACAAAATCGTAGAATATTTAACGCGCTTCTAGTTCCTTATAACTTAGTGGACGTCAGTGAAAGCATAAACGTATTTAGCTGGACCCCGGGGAAAGTATTCAATGGGCAGTTGAGCCTTCCTTATGAAGACAGCTATGCTTTTTCGACTTCTTACGAAGACGCGAGATGGATCACTAGAAGAATTCTCAATCTGACTAAAGAGGATTTTGTAGAGATCGTTAAGAACGCATTCTATCCTCAAGAGGTAGAACAAATATTGATAGAAAAGCTCGTTTCCAGAAGAAATTTTTTGA
Organism: Pseudomonadota bacterium; assembly: GCA_023427925.1. Classification (GTDB taxonomy): domain Bacteria; phylum Bdellovibrionota; class Bdellovibrionia; order Bdellovibrionales; family JAEYZS01; genus JAEYZS01. Next base: position 3,368 of record JAEYZS010000153.1, read on the forward strand.
GAAAATACCTCGATCTGGAAGCGGTATCTGCTGAGATTGCAGTTAATACAAACGTTCCAAAACTTGAAAAGCAAGAGTGGCCGGGTTATGCCCAAAACTTTGCATTTGGAGACCCTGATTCGCCGCTTTCAGGGGAAGAATTATTCTCATTCTTTAAGTCTAAGGCGACATCAAATCTTATTACGAATTTAGTTACAGACTTCAATACTCGTTATCTTCCTAGAACAGACGTGGGTTGGAAAATATTTGATCGACAACTTGATATTTCTGCTCGTCAGTTTGCAGAATTCATTACAACTGGTAAAATTACCGAGACTGGCTTTGGCTTCTATACTTTCCCGACTGTAAACGGAAATATTATCGCTAACCGGGAAGTTGTAACTGGAAGTTATCTCGGGACAGATAATTTAGTTCAGTTAGCGGACATCGTCGGATTTAGCGTTGAAGCAGGGTGGTACATCGGGGCTGATGGCTTACCAAGCAAGGTTGGTTTTCAAGGCGGTGCAAAAGGCTTTGTGACAAGAACATATACACATCTAAAGCCGATCAAAAGTATTAAGCTTGCTTTAAAAGAACCGTTTAGAAATATTCTGGTTCCAACTTTCAAAGGCAATATTGGTACGGAACTCTCAAAGGTCTTTTCTAAAGAATATCAAGAGATGGAAAAGGGCGATCAAATTATGGCCCTCCAAGAGATCGCAAACACACTAAAGGAAAAACTTAGTGTTGGTGAATCCATCATTGTTTCAACAACAGTAGGTGCGGGTCTTACTCTTACTCCATCTTTGAGTCTGTCTAGTATTCTCTCACTTGTAGCTTCTTGGAATAAGTCTCAAAACCTTTTATCGCGAGTACACATATATAGAAGCGATGAAGATACAATTCAGGTTTACATAGACCCTGCTCATATGAGCTCCAGGTCGCTTTATTTAGGAATGCACGCCTATATCCCTTTCTTAACTTACAAAATGACAAGTAAGAAAGGACGAGCACGAACTGATTTCTACAGTTTAAATATCAGCTCTGATC
>JAEYZS010000140.1 GCA_023427925.1 Pseudomonadota bacterium
GTACAAGGGCGAATTAAATCATCTAGACACTTGGGGCAAAAGACGTCTCGGAAACCCAATCAAAAAAGAAAAAACAGGAATCTATTTCCACGCAACATTTACTGCGAACACTCAAGTTATCACTGAACTTGAGCGTACAATGAGAATTAACGACGACGTTCTAAGATATGTTCACATTAAATTAGATGAAGGAACTGATCTTAATAAGCACGTTCAAGAATTCAAAGATTCTTTAAGCGCAGCTCAGGCTCGTGAAAAAGAAAGAGAAAAGAACTTCGAAAAGGCTCGCGCTCAAAGACAAATGAAGCCTTCCGTATAATTTTTGAATGATTTCCAAAGAGAGAATTCTTTCAGCTCTGTTTTTACAGGTTTCCTGTGTTATTTTAACGATTAGCACAGGAATTTTTGGAGCGGCACCGCTGCTCCTCCTTAGAAGGACTACTGACGCTCTCAATTTTCTGTTTTTGCAGTTTCTCACGATAACTATTGCACTTTATTTTAAATCGCATTTGCTTGCTCTCACTCTGTTTTCCTTAGGCTTCCTCGTTTTCTGTTATGGATATTTGGAGAAGAAGCCGATTCTTTTTCGCTCTGTTATTTCGGTGCTAATAAGCTCAACCATTTTCCTAGTCACTTTGTATTGTTGGATTTATTTTAAGGGGAGCTTAGACTTTTGGACTTGGATGGGAGATAAAGTCGAACTTTATTTTTCTCAGGCAAGAACGATTTTGGGCGATGTAAAAATGGACTTGGAGTCATTGACCTACCAGGTGCCTTCGCTTGTAGTGATGTTCTTTGCACTCGCTCTATGGATAGCGGTGTTGTTTGATGCTCGCTCTCAGCGTCGATTTGGTGTTGTTAAGCCTCAAATCGAAATTAAGAATTTTCGGACGCCAGAGGCATTTATTTGGGTTGTGATAGTCTCGCTTTTGTTTTCATTCGTTAAGACGCCCGTGCCAGGGCTTCAGGAAGCAGCGTTGAATATACTTAACATCTCGCTTTTGTTGTACTTTTTTCAGGGACTTTCGGTGCTCTCTTATTTGATGGAGATATTAAGCTTTGGTTCATTGCTAAAGATGATCGTTTACTTTATATTTATAGCCCAGCTCCTGCTGCCGATTTGTCTCGGAATTTTGGATTTTTGGTTGAACTTTAGGAATAAAATATCTAAAAAAGACAGTCGGGTTTAGCCGGTACGAATCAGGGGAATAACTCAAAACAAACAAGGATATATCCATGAAAGTCATTTTAAAATCAGATGTTAAAAACGTAGGTAAAGTTGGCCAGTTGGTTAATGTAGCTACAGGGTTTGCAAGAAACTTTCTTTTTCCAAAAAATTTAGCAAGTGAAGCGACTGAAAAAAGACTTAAAGAATTTGAACACTTTAAAAGAATGGCAGAAGCAAAAAAGAAAAAAGCAGTTGGAGAAAAGAAAGAACTTCTTTCAAAAATCTCTGGCAAAACAGTGAGCTTTAAAATGAATGCTTCTGAAGCTGACAAACTTTTCGGATCAATCTCTGCTGGCGATATCGCTCGTGAGCTAGAGAAGCAAGGTCTACCTGTTGATAGAAAAGATGTAATACTTGAAGACTCTATTAAAATCTTGGGCCAACACAAAGCTGTTGTAAGCTTTGGCGAGGGTCTCCAAACAGAAATCCTTGTTTCTGTTGAGCGTGCGTAATTAATTTTTTCATTTCATTCTGATTGCGCCTTTTTAAAATGGGGCGCAATGAGGTCGCGGGGGTTTTAATGAGAGTTCTTCCACACAACAATGAGGCAGAACAATCCATTTTAGGAAGCATCATGCTTGAGCCCGATAAGTGGGATGAAGTAAGTGATGTAATCTCAGAAGAACATTTTTATAAAACCGCTCACAGAACTATATACGCCGCATTTCGCGAATTAACACTTAAAGGTCAACCTATTGATATCCTCACGGTCTCTGAGCTATTAAAGCGCAAAGACGAACTAGAGCTTATTGGAGGATCAGCCTATCTTGCTGAAATTCTCAACCTGACTCCGACCACAGCAAATTTGAAAAGCTATGTCGATATTGTTGCAGAAAAGGCAATTTTAAGAAAGCTTATCACTGAGTGTAACGGCCTTGTTGCTAAAGCCTATGACGAGGACTACGAAGATATTGGCGCCTTTTTAGATGGAGCAGAATCAAAGATATTTTCTATTGCGGAAAAGAAAAAAGTCGATGGACTTGTTCCCGCAAATGAAATTTTAAAACTCAATATGCAGAAAATCGATGAGCTCTACAACTCCGGTGGAGTTGGCGTTACTGGGGTTACTTCTGGATTTACTGATCTTGATAAAATGACGGCTGGATTCCAACCAGGCGAATTAACGATCATTGCTGCCCGCCCGTCTATGGGTAAAACTGCGTTCAGCTTGAATATTGCAACCAATGCCGCTGTTCGTGAAGGTAAAAAAGTTGCATATTTCTCTCTGGAAATGGGACAAGAGCAGCTCATGCTCAGGATGCTCGCAGCTGAATCAAAAGTAGATATGTCACTAATGAGAGTCGGTAAAATCCCAGATTCTGCATGGCCTAAGCTGATTAATACTGTGAGCACTCTTAGCAAATCAGGTCTATTTATTGATGAAACATCAGGGGTTAGCCCATTTGAAATCCGTGCGAAATGTCGAAGACTAAAAGCGACTCAAGGTCTCGATCTCATCATGGTCGACTACCTTCAATTGATGGATTTAAAACAAAAAGTTGAGAGCCGTGAACGCGCGGTCTCAGAAATTTCTAAAATGCTTAAAGCCATTGCCAAAGAACTTAAAGTTCCAGTGATCGCTCTAGCTCAGCTAAACCGTGGTGTGGAAGGCCGTTCTGATAGACGTCCAATGCTTTCGGATCTTCGCGAATCAGGCTCTATTGAGCAGGATGCGGACGTTATTATGATGATCTATCGTGATGACTATTACGAACGCGAAAACTCTGAAGCAAAAGGCATTGCAGAAATCATCATAGGCAAGCAAAGAAACGGTCCGACTGGCGTTGTGAAGCTTGCTTGGCTTGCGCAATACGGTCAATTTGCGAATTTAGCTGCCGAAAGCCTTGCGCAATTCTCTCAGCCACCAAAAGAAGAAAAGTATCAACCGAAGCCAAAAGGACCTCTTCCAAACTTTGCGCCAGAAACATAATAGAGTTCGTGTTGTGCGAATCTCTGTTAAATTTCTGTTAAGAGTATCAAGGATTTACGAAGAGCCTGGCGGAAGGTCTAGTTTTCTTTAACGCTCGCCGAATCGATTAATAAACTAGCCATAATTTGATTTGATGTTGTCATCCATAGAGAGGGGTTTTCATGGATGATAATTTATTTGAACAAATTGTTAAAAGTACCGGGCTGCCTGAAGAGCTCATATCTCAAGATTTTCTCAAGAAAATTAACGACAAGGGGTTTGAGAAAAATAACCTGACGTTAGATCAAATAAGAGACGTGCTAGCTGAATATTTGCAAGATGTGATTCTACAAGCGAGAGAAGAATATAAATAAATTGTGGGCCTTTTGCCTGCTGTCGGATACAAATGACCCACTGATGTGTTGGACCCAGTGTTGTCTAAAAATCCCAGCTGCTCGGCTCGCACCTGGAAGCTTTAAACAACACTGGATAATTACTAAAATTAGGTTAACGAACGAACTTTAATTTTATATCCGTCCATTTTCTTTTTAAGAGTGTTTCTGTTGATACCAAGCATTTTTGCAGTCTTGACTTGGTTTCCGCGGTGAACTTTCAATGCAAGCTCAATGAGGGGCTTCTCTACTTGTTCCAAAACCACATCATACAATCCGTTTAATTCGACAGAAGTTTCTTGTTGTTCATCGAACAAAACTTCGAGTTTTGATCTTACAAGTTTTTCCAGGCTAACAGATTTCAAGTTAGCAACGAATAGATGGTTGGGTTGGAATGATTCAGAAGAAGCAGTTGTGTTGTCCATGTAGTGAGACCCCTTTTCAGTAGTTAGAGTTTCAGTTTCCATTATTTTTTCGAAAGAGTGTTATACACCTTTTGTATCAGGAGGCCAGATATATTTATGCATTTGCAACTGCATTCTTGCTTGACTTCCGCTTTTTAGGATCCATCGAGCAAGTTGTTGCTCTTCGATCACACCGAAGCTTGGGCTGAGCAAGACACTCTGTCCACTTGAGAGGTGTGTTTTTACAAAATTTTCGGCCCAAAGAAAATCTTTTTCTGAACAAATCACGAATTTAAATTCGTCCTTCTCGGTGGAGTAATTTAAATTTTTCATTACAAAGGTATCTGCTGCACCGCTATCTGGTGTTTTTACATCTATAATTTTCTTGACTCGTTTATCGACGTTCTCACAAGTAACAGCCCCGCTTGTTTCCAGCGAAACGTTGTAATCCATATCGCAAAGTTTAGTCATGAGATCATTGATTTTAATTTGGGAAAGGGGCTCTCCCCCGGTAATACAAACATACTTAGTAGGAAAAGATTTTATCATCTCAATAATTTGATCTTGCGAGATCTTTTCTCCCTCATAATAAGCATATTGAGTGTCGCAATATGTACATCTCAACGGACATCCGCTGGTGCGAACAAAAACAGTTGGAAAACCCACATAACTGGACTCACCTTGAATGCTAAAGAATATCTCGTTGATTTTTATCATGAATTTCTCGATTAAAGTCCTAAAGATTTAAAAGCCCCGACTACCAAAGTCAATACAAGTTCCGTATCATGAATGATATGTCTAAAATGATTGAAAAATTTCAAAGAGATATTGCAGTAGTTATGTGGATCGCAGGAAGTCTTTTTCTTACGCTTGCGCTGTGGAGCTATAATCCAGCTGATCCTTCATTAAATTCAACAGGAACAAGAGGTGCCGTTCAGAACCTCTGTGGCTACTTTGGAAGCTTTATGTCTGACCTCATCTATCAGGCATTTGGCTTAACAGCATGGATATTTGTACTAGCGGGACTAAGACATGCTTATATTAGACTTAAAGATTCCGGAAAGAATTCAAACAAGCTGAGCACAGGAGCAAGTATTATCCTGGCGTCATTATTTATTGTTGTTTGCTCTTCGTTGATTTCACTTTATTTTCCACAAGAAAAAATTTTCAATAACGGAATTTATGCTGGCGGTCTTTTGGGGCTGGTGTCTACCAAAGCGCTTGTCGCTGTATTCAATACAGCAGGTGTTTCTCTGATTCTGTGGAGCTCTCTAACCATGCTCCTCATTTTTTATACAGAAAAATCTCTAAAAGAATTTGCGCAAATCCTTTTTCCAAAAACTCTCATTAGGAAGCTAATAGATGTTCGTGACAGTTTGTTTGTGACTTTAAAAACCTTATTCAAAAAACCAGTTCAAATTAAAAAACGAGCGGCCCCTGTAATTGAATCAAAGACTTTTAAAGCCCTCCAATCTGAAAAGGTGGACGGAGGAGGGGCCGAAGAAGACGATAGCGAAGATGCTTTTGAAATAGATAAAGATCTTGAAGAAGAATTTATGGATGCAGTTGACGGAGATGAGCAAAGAAAAGCTAACTTCGTAATCCAAAAAATGAATGAACGAAAAGCCAAAATAACTCAAGAAGCCCATAAAAAACTTAAAAGAATTGAAAACTGGGAGCTACCCAAGCTTTCTATATTAGAAACGGCACCTTCTTCGGGAGTCCGGGTTGATGAAAAAGTAATTAAGAAAAACACATTCCTTTTAGAAGATAAACTGGCACAATTTTCTGTCAAAGGGCAAGTCGTAGCCGTGCGCCCAGGCCCCGCGGTGACAATGTATGAATTCAAACCAAATGCCGATGTGAAGATTTCTAAAATTACTGAATTAGCGGATGATTTGTCATTAGCATTGAGTACGGAATCGGTGCGCATCATAGCGCCACTTCCAGGCAGAGACGTTGTTGGCATTGAAACAGCAAATCCAAAAAGAGAGTCGGTACTTTTAAGAGAAATTGTCGAAGATTCGGCATTCTGGGATGACAAGGTTAAGCTTCCCATTGCCTTAGGTAAAGAGGCAAATGGTGAGCCCAAAACGGTAGACCTCAGGAAAATGCCACATCTCTTGGTAGCGGGTACAACGGGGTCAGGAAAGTCCGTATTTATTAACTCTCTACTTACGGGTTTATTGTTTAAGCACTCTCCCAAAACTTTGAAAGTTATTATTGTTGATCCGAAGCAAGTGGATCTTGCAGCCTTTCACAACATTCCACACTTGATTATGCCTCCAATTAAAGAGCCCAAAAAAGCTGTCGTAAGTTTACGTTGGGCCGTAAGAGAAATGGAAAAAAGATATCGATCGATGTCGAAATTTAATACGCGTGGAATTGAAGCTTTTAATGAAAAGGTCGCTGAGTTTTCCAAACAGCAAGCATCGGAGCATCAAGCGTACAATGATGAATTAGACGCTCAAAATAGAGGTAGCGTCGAGGGCTATTATTTCCAAGAACTTCCCTACATTGTTATCATCGTAGAGGAGTTCGGGGACTTGATGGCAGTTGATAAAGCCAACACCGAGCAACTCATTGTTCGATTGGCTCAAATGGCGAGAGCTTGCGGTATGCACTTGGTACTAGCAATGCAATCTCCACGACGTGACGTTGTAACAGGCTTGATCAAAACAAATATCCCTGGGCGCATTAGCTTTAAGGTCGCTTCAAAAATGGATTCAAGAATTATTCTCGATGAGTCGGGAGCAGAAAGATTGCTGGCTCAAGGCGATATGCTTTTCTTGGCACCCGGAGTTTCTAAACCACAAAGGCACCATGGGGCATGGGTTTCAGAAAGTGAGATCACAGAGTTGACAAGTTTCTGGTCTAAACAATCTGAGCCAGAGTTTGATCCATCGGCTATGAAAACACTTGAGGGTTCTGGCGGAGGATTCGAGTTCTCTAATGGTTCAAGTGGAGCGGGTTTTGATGGTGGAGAAGATGAGGGTTCTGATGAACGATACGATGAACTTTTAGCGTATGTCTCTGGCTTAAAAGAAGTCAGCGCTTCTCTATTACAAAGAAAGTTTAGATTGGGATATCCCCGAGCTGCTCGAATCATTGAGATATTCGAAAAAGAAGGCATAGTGGGACCGGCAAACGGTAGCAAACCTCGCCAGGTCCTTGTTAATAAACTTTAATCTTCGCGCTTTGCATCGAATGCAATCTGTAAGTGAATCTTGTGGATTGCATTCTTCATATGTTGTTTCTGGTAGTTTATCGTAGTAATAGTTTAAGAATGAAATTGGCTTGTTCCCTTCTAATTATATTTCTGTCGACGGCAGCGCTCTATGCTCAAGAAGGGCTTAAGAGCAAAGAGAGCTATAAAGACATTATTAAAAAAGCCCAGAATCTGACACTTCAACAAAACAGATTGCAAGCCTCCCAAGTCTTGGAGAGAGTCATTCAGTCAGAGTCTTACAACAAAAAAGCTCAAGAAGAGTTAAAAAAAACCCTAGATGAGATCTCAACGATTTTCTATACAGAAAAGACACAAAAGCTTTTTGAATATGCAAAGTCCCTTTTGCGAGAGTCAGAAGCAGAGTCGCTCGCTAAATTTAATGAAGCTTTAAAAATCGAAGCCAATAACATTACAATTCTATTATGGAGCGGGCGACTTTCTTTGATGATGGGCCGGTGTGAAGATGCAAATCAAAAAGCAACCAAAGGACTTGAAATAAATCCATTTTCTCCGCAGCTTCAACTTTTAGAAATTCAAGCAATGGCGTGCTCTCAAAGTATTGAGGGGCTCGATCGAGCATTTGGAGAGTACAGTCATCTTCAAGATGTGTATCCCTTGTATTATCATATGGCTATGGCCCAAAAATTCTATCTTCAAAAAGAATATCCTAAGGCGACATACCATATTACAAAAGCAAAACAGATCGATAGAGAATTTCCAGAGATTTATTATTGGGAGATACAAATTTTAACGAAACAAGAACTTACGGCTAAAGAACCTGTATCAAGATACGTGAGAATGTGCAAAACGATTTCTAAGGCAGATTATCTCAAATACGAACTAGAGCCCAGGCTGTGTCGGGAGTTCAAGACAGTAGAAATTGAATATAAAAATATTTTAGAGCGAGAAAGCAAAAAGGATTAGTTTATGAACAAACTCATTTGTTATTGCCTCATTCTGATGGCAACTACTTTATATGGTCTATCGGGGTGTGGAGTAAGAGGCGACCCTGTGCCGCCAAAGATGCCGGCAGAGCTAGGTCGCGGGCAGCCCACTTATAAAGGTGCAACGGAAGATCTTGCCTTTCCAACGGTGCCGCCGGTTTTAGCTCCAAGCGTAGAAGATAAAAAAGAAAAAGAAGATGAAAAAAAATAATAAAATTAAATTCAGCAAACTCGAAGGCGCGGGTAATGACTTTATTATCGTTGACCTGAGATCTAAGCAGAGGATTCTCAAAAGGAATCGCAAAAATCTAGTTCGCGCAATATGCGATCGCAACTTTGGCGTAGGGGCAGATGGATTAATTTTTTTAGAAAAAACAAATAATCGCAATAGCCACTTTAAATGGGACTTTTACAATAAAGATGGGTCTCACGCTGAAATGTGCCTCAACGCCTCTCGATGTGTGATTCGATATGCTCTTAACAAGGATAAGCGACAAGAGATTGTTTTTGAATCTATTGTGGGCCTTGTCATTGGAAAAAAACTCGGAAAGAACATTATGGCCGAGTTACCCCTAAAACGCGGAAAGATCGAAATCTTATCTCTTAAGGCAAAAAATAATACTATCGAGGGCTATGCTGTGAACTCTGGAGTTCCTCATTTTGTTGTGCACAAGGATTTTAAAAACCTTCAGGCATTAAAAGAAGTATCATCAAATTTGAGATTTCATAAACATTTTAAAAAGCCCGGTAGCAATGTGACATATTGGAATGGGAAAGGTTCGTCTGTGAAGGCGGTGACTTTTGAAAGAGGCGTAGAAGATTTCACCTTAGCATGCGGGACTGGCGCTGTAGCGGTGGGTATGGTATTTGACGATGTTTACAAAAAAAACCCCATAGATGTGCAAATGCCGGGCGGAAAAATCGAAGTTAAAATAAAAGAGAAATCAGCAATTATAAATGGACCGGCAGAGTTAATTTGCGAAGGAGAATTCTATGTTTGAGGGAATTATAACGGCCCTTGTAACACCGTTTAAAAACGGAGAAGTGGACTACCCGTCCTTAAAAAACCTTATAAGACAACAATTAGATCAAGGTGTTGACGGCTTTGTTGTCCATGGGACTACGGCAGAAAGTCCAACGACAACCGATTTAGAAAAAGAAAAAATATTTCAGTTTGTAAAATCAGAAGTGGCAGGAGCTGTTCCGTTAATCGCAGGAGCGGGAACTAACTCTACTGAGGATTCAATTCTTAAATCAAAAAAAGCAGAGTCATGGGGAGCAGACGGGCTTTTGTTGGTGGTTCCTTACTATAACAAGCCTCCCCAAAGAGGACTCTTTGAACATTTCAACAAAATTGCGAATTCAGTGGAACTTCCTTCTATACTTTATAATGTCCCAGGGCGGACAATCACTTCGCTTGAAGTTGATACAGTAGTTGCGTTGAGTGAAAACAAGAAATTTGCGGGTATTAAAGAAGCCACAGGAGATGTTGAATTAGGAGCGAAAATTATCTCCAAGGTTCGTAAGGATTTTGCGGTACTAAGTGGTGATGACGCCACTTGCATGGCTCTAGCTTCACGTGGAGGGAAGGGAGTGATCTCGGTAGCTTCCCATTTGATTTCAGGAAAAATGAGAGAGATTTATAAGAGAATAAAGTCGGGGGACACCACCGCTTTAAAGGATTACGAAAAGCTCCTTCCGCTTATCGATAGCCTTTACATCGAAGCAAATCCAATTCCTGTTAAATATGCATTAAAAAAATTAGGGGTCTTAGAATCAGAAGAACTGCGATTGCCTTTAGTTTCACTCTCTAATGAGCTAAGACCAAAAGTAGAAAGCCAATTAAAAGGATTATAATGAGCAAGGTATTTTTGTTTGGAGCTAGCGGCAAGATGGGCGGAGAAATTTCTGCTCTTATAAAAAAAGATAAGAAACTTCGGCTCACCGATCGGTTGGAGAAAGCAGACGTTGTCATTGATTTTTCTAATGCCGAAGTCTTTTTGGACAATTTGAGTGTCGCCTTAAAAGCCAAAACACCGTTTGTTTGTGGAACTACGGGTTTATCAGAAAAGCAGTTTAAAAAATTAAAACTTGCTTCAAAAAAAATCCCAGTATTGTGGGCGTCGAATATGAGTATGGGAGTTAATGTTTTAAATCAAATGCTAAAAAGTTTAACTGCAATTAAGGATTATGATTTTTACATTGAAGAAACTCACCACATTCACAAAAAAGATGCGCCGAGTGGAACAGCCCTAACCATTCAAAAGCATTTGGAGAGGGCCATTAAAAAGAAAACTAAAAAAGTTTTGTCCTTTCGAGAGGGCGAAGTTTTTGGACAGCACAAGGTTATTGTAAAAGGCCCCGAAGAAACCTTGCTCATTCAGCACGATGCTCTGAACCGAACGGTCTTTGCAAAAGGAGCAATAACTTGTGCAAAGTGGATTCTGAAAAAGAAGCCAGGATATTATTCGATTGAGGATGTTTTAAAATGAATTTTCCCGCACCACCCCTTTCTTTGCATAGAGCTTTGATAGGAGTCCAAACAGATCTTGAGCCGAGTTTAACTTTGCACAGGAGAATAGCTAAGTCTCTTTATCGTACTGCAGACATTCATGGAGTTTCCGGTGTTTACCAATACACTGACAATGACGAACAAGGGCTAACAGTGGTTTATTCATTAAGAACACAATCGGAGCCCAACGATTTAAAGCAAAAAATAAACGAGATCACAAAGAACATAAATAGCACGAGGTACAAAATTGAAATCATCGTATTTGATGAT
>JAEYZS010000273.1 GCA_023427925.1 Pseudomonadota bacterium
CTGTTAGTTATCTTTTTATCACTAGGCTTTCTCATCCAAGTTCAAAAGGCCCACGCCATGATGGCCGCAAAAGTCGAGCCGAATGTCATTGAGCTTTCTACGACTCATATTTATGGCTTCGAAGTTCTCGATGTTGCCGAGAAAAGTATTAAAGGCATTGATTGGACTTATTTTTGTATAGGTGATGCGAAGCCACGACGTTCATTGGCGTCCAAGACCAAAATTCGATGTTTTTACGGACTAAAGCAGGACTTTAGTGAAGTTAAAAAAGGCGACATTCTCAACGGTATTCAGTTTGGTACCAAGGATCGGATACACAATTCAAAAGGACTAATTCCAATCAAAAAGAATGCGCACTTTTACCCGGCGCGGGTGCTCCGTCCCCAATATGTGTCGCTGGTCAATTAGGTCTGAAGGCGTTGCGTTATAGAACTGGACCTTCAAAAAGCTGACCTTGCTTGCCACTTGTAAATCCTTAAAAGTAAAATGAAATTCGGGATTTATTAAGCTTTTAAGGAAGAGGGCAACCATGGCAGTTCCGGGACAACGTTTATTAAAAAAACAATCCATTCGTCTTAAAATGTTTATCCTAGTAACGGCAGTGCTGTTGGCTTCAATCTTTGCAGTTCTTTGGAAAACTCGCCAAATCTTTTTTGAAGATAAATCCGATTTCATCAGACAACTTTCAAGTAAACTTTCTGCGACCTCGGGCAGGCTCGCAAACGAAAGGCTTCTGGACCTGCAAAGTAAGATGGCTCTTTTTGTTTCTACAAGGGAATCTCTCCAACGAGTTAGTGGAAACGAAAAAGTATTGTTTGAACGATTTGATCAATTTCGGTCTGTATCTGTACAAAAGCAGTTGCCATCCAAAAATTGGGTTTCTCAATGGACAACCAGCAATCCTACGTTTAGCAAACAATTCACAGAAACTTTTACCGAGACAATTCTTAGAAGCATCAACTATCAGTCACTTGGAAGTGGGCAAATTCATTTGGCAAGATTCGAAGACTCTGACGGAAGTCCTTTCTTCGCAATTTATTTTTTAGCAGACCTTAAAGAAGAAGGTGGCAAGAGCTCAGCTCTCACAAGTCTTGTGGGATTTGTAGGGCCTTCATTCTTAAATGATATCGTCATGGAATATAAAGGCGATCTCAATACAGTCTTCTTAGTTGATAACAAAGGTTATGTCTTCGCACATCCTGACGAAGACTTAATCGGTCAGTCTTTAACAGGGCACCCAGTTGTTCGAGATATTGATAGCGGAAGAGAGACGGGAAGTGGTCAATTTAAAACTCAAGACGGCGAAGAAATTATTGCCAACTACGGTCCAATTCCTGGAACAAATTTATATATTGTGGTCACAACACCTGAGAAGGAAGCGTTCGTAGCGGCACGCGCACTTTTGATAACAGTATTAACTTTTGGGATAGGGTTCTTGATTATTGGTTCAGTCCTATCATTTGCATTGGCGTCGCGTATCACTAAACCTCTTAACGAACTAAAAGATGTTGCAAATCAAATTGGTTCGGGTGATTTCAATGCCGAAGTGAATGTCAAATCCAACGACGAAGTTGGAGAGCTAGCCGAGATTGTTGATACGATGAGAAAGTCTTTGCTCGAGCGCGATGAAAAAATTGAACACTCAAAAATGGCGTTAGTCCAAAGTGAAAAAATGTCAGCATTTGGTCAGCTGAGTGCAGGTATTGCCCACGAAGTAAAAAATCCTCTGGCGGGAATTTTGGGACATGCACAACTTGGTAAATCTAAGAGTAAAGATCCGGATGTAACCAAGCATTTAGAAATGATAGAGCGCGAAACACGAAGGACAAAAGAGATCATTGAAAACCTAATGAAGTTTGCAAGAGCCGAAAAGCCCGACCTTACTGCAACGGATTTACACGAAACTGTGAGTCGTGCTGTTGAACTTGTCGACCACCAGCTATCTCTTCAAGGAATTAAAATCGTCAGAGACTTCCACCCTGTCACTCAGGTCAATGCAAACTCTAACCAGATCCAGCAAGTTTTGCTTAACCTAATGATGAATGCTGGTCATGCGATGGAGAATTCCAAAAATAAAACATTAACTGTGAGCGTAGAAGACAAAAATGACTTTGTTCAGATTCGAATCAAAGACTCAGGCCAAGGTATGACTCCTGAGGTGCAAAAAAGAGTTTTCGAACCTTTCTTTACAACAAAGCCCGCCGGTAAGGGAACAGGTTTGGGACTTTCGGTTTCAATTGGAATTGTGCAAGATCACAAAGGAAAAATCTATGTAGAGTCTCAAGTCGGAGAAGGTACGACTTTCTTTATCGATATTCCAAAGATGGGAAGCGCAGCAGCCCAAGCGTCTGCTGCTGAGGCACCTGTAAACACTAAAAAGGCAGAGGCTGTTAGCCAGCCGGCTCCTCCTGCCAATGTCGCAGCCACAACAGCGGTCACATCTCCCAAGTTTCCTGAGTTTTCAGCAAAAACCGAAAGCCCTTTAGATCAACACGTTCAGCGTGACTATTTAAAAACAACTTCAAACTCGAGAGAGATGGGGAAGTCTATCAACGAGCTTAAAAAAGAGGCTGCTGAAATTCTGAAAAAGGAATCCGAGGTCCTACGACCTGCCGCTAGTAAATTGGAAGAAAAAATCGAAAGCATTAAAAAAGATATTGAAAATACTGAAAGTGAAATTAAAAGTAATTTTTCAAAAGAAAATAGATCGGATGATGGAACTGGGTTCCAAGTAAACATCAGGAAGCCCAAATTTAAAGCATAACAAGAGTTTGACAGCAAGGGATACAGCAATTGGATATTGCAAAATATAGAAAAGATTTTTTAGTTTATGTCGTCGACGACGAAATCAGTATCACTGAAGTTTTAAAGGAAGCTTTAAAGGATGCCGGTTATCAAGTCGAGACTTTTCCTTCTGCCGATGATGCATTTGTGCGTGTCAAAGAAAGCCCTCCACATGTTGTCATTAGTGATATTCGTATGCCTGGGATGACAGGGATTGAGCTTCTGAAAGCTATTCGAGAATTATCACAAGATATTCAGTTTATCATTATGACTTCACATGCCTCACTTGAGACCGCTCTGGACGCCATGAGGCTCGGCGCATATGATTATATTCATAAGCCTTTTGAACAGCTTGATGATGTTATCAAAACTATTGACCGCACAGTCGAGAAATTATTTTTACAATTTCAGAACGAACAATTGTTAGAAGAATTAGCTGAAAAGAACAAGGCTCTGTCTGGTCTTAACGCAAAGATTTCTCAAGAAAAAGAAGAGGTTCTAAAAATCAATGCTCTCATGACTCAAATGTCCAAAGCAAAAGATGTGGACCAGGTTATTCAAGCCTATTTGGATAAAGTCTCTCAGTTAGTCGAAAACAAGCCTGTAATATTTCTCACACATGCTTCTGCCTACCTCTCTCTTGTCGTTACTCACAGTTCGCAGATCAACAAAGAAACGTTAAAAAATATTGGTATCTCACTCAAAGATCTCGATACAAAAATCTATTTTGAGACTCTGATGAACCCGATGGGTTTTGAGGGAATTCAAAGTTTGATGAAGGACTTCTTTCAAGTCACAGAGTATTTTGCGATTCCCATCGAAGAGGATTCAACTGTTGGCGGAATTGTTGTTGTTTTTGATCAGTTAAAAAACATTTCGACTCGCCGGCTGTTCGATAGTTTTACGCAGATTCTTAAAGTTTCTTATATGAACACCAAAATGCAAAAGCGTATTCACGATATGGCGATTAAAGATCCGCTGACAGGTTTGTTCAATCGTAGGTACTTTAATGAAAAAATAGAAGAAGAGTTAAGCCGGGCGCGGAGAACTCATCTTCCAGTTTCATTGATCTACTTGGATATCGATCACTTCAAAAAATACAATGATCAAAATGGACATCCAATGGGAGACGTTTTGCTAAAAATGTTTGCTCAAGTTCTAAGGCAAACGAGTCGCAAAAACGATATCGTTTGTCGTATAGGTGGCGAGGAGTTTGTTATCATACTTCCCCATACGGACAAGGTAGGCGCAGCAATTAAAGCGGAAAAATTGAGGAGAGTAATTGATTCTACTCAATTCCCTCATGGAGAAAAACAGCCATTAGGAAAAGTTTCTTCGAGTATGGGAGTTTCAGAATATCCGGCTCATGCGCATGATGCTGAAGGACTTGTCAGAGCAGCAGATGAAGCGCTTTATCAAGTTAAAAGTACGACTAGGAACAAAGTCTGTTTGGCTACGGTGCCTCCTGATTTTAAGCCTGATTTTGAAGCTGTGAAAGTTCCACTATATAAAAATAAAGAGAATAAATAGTAATGAGACCAACTCGAGCTGAGATAAATTTAAAATTTTTGAAGGATAACGTAAGAGCTCTTAAGAGCCTTCACGGAGATCGAGAGTTCTTTTGTCCAATGGTCAAAGCAGATGCTTATGGACACGGAGATGTGCAAGTTGCAACTGCGCTCGCTAATGACGGTATCGATCGCTTTGGGGTTATCCTTGTTGAAGAGGGGATGAAGCTTCGTAAAAATAATATCAAGCAAGATATTTTAGTATTTGGATACTTTGACAAGGAGTCATTAGACGAATCTTTTGCTCATCAATTGATTCCAGTGATTGGGTCCTTGGAATCGCTACCTCATCTTCCTAAAGATCGAAAGGTTCGAATTCATATAAAATTTGATTCAGGAATGTCTCGCATGGGATTTCAGCAGCATGAAGCTCCTCAGGTACTGGAATTTTTAAATGCGCACAAGAATATAGAGCTGGAAGGAGTATGTACGCACTTTCTCAATGGCGACGATTCAAACCAGATTGAAAGTTGGACCCTTCAACAGATGAAAGTATTTTCTGAAATGGAAAAGAAGTTCAAAGGTATGTTTAAATATTCGCATTGTAGAAATAGCGGGGCTTTGATTTCTGATTTTCAAGGAACTGAAGGGTATCATCAAGATAAAAACTTTCTAGGAGCAAGACCTGGAATTGCAATTTACGGCTATTCTTCAACAGCAAAGAATTATCCAATCGAGCTAAGGCCTGTGATGAGTTTGCATTCAGTTCTTGCTCGGGTTAGAAAGATTAAAAAAGGTGATGTGGTGTCGTACGGTGCGACCTGGAAAGCTCAGAGGGACTCAACCATTGCCACTGTGGCTCTTGGCTACGGGGATGGGTTTCCAAGAAATCTATCGAACAATTCGTGGATGCTTTTTCGAGGAGAGCGAGTCCCTGTGATTGGCCGAATATGCATGGACTATTTAATGGTTGATCTCACTGATGTTAGAGCTGATAAACCGATACAAAGTGGAGAGCAAATCACAGCTTGGGGTTACCAAGGAGCAACTCTTCTCAGCGCAGAGGATTTGGCAAAAAAAATGAATTCAATTTCATACGAATTAGTAACTGGATTAACATCTCGAGTTCCGAGGGTTTATGTCGGAGATTAGTTATTATGAAAACAGGAGAAAGAACAAAATCGGTAGGGTGATTTACTATCTACTGGACACTTATATCTTAGAAGTGGGACGGATTGTAATTTTCTTAAGTCAATCCATTGGTTGGTGGTTTAGAAGACCTTTTCGTTTTAATGAGCTTTTTCATCACATTGAATTTGTTGGCAATCAGTCTCTTATCATTATTTTTTTGACGGGTTTGTTTACCGGGCTTGTGTTTGCGTTTCAAGCTTGGGTCGGACTCTCCATAGTAAATGCAGACAATATGATAGGGCCTATGACGGGCCTTGCGGTAACTCGTGAACTTGGTCCTGTTCTCACAGGATTAATCATTTCGGCAAGAGCCGGTGGTGCAATGGCTGCGCGTTTGGGAACAATGCGAGTGACAGAGCAGATCGACGCTCTAGAAGTTATGGGGGTCGACGCAAAAAACTATCTCGTGGCTCCTCGGATTCTTGCATCGTTAATTGCGACACCGCTCTTATGTGCAGTGTTTGATATTGTTGCACTTGGAGGAGGCTATCTCCTTGTTCACTTATTGGAATTGGATCCAGCAATCTACATTGAGAAAACGAGGTTCTACGTCGATCCGCGAGATATTAACGAAGGTTTATTTAAAGCATCTGTTTTTGGATTAATCTTCGCAACAATATGCACATACAAAGGCTATAACACAAAAGGTGGAGCAAAAGGTGTAGGGGATGCGACAAACCACGGTGTTGTCGCGAGTATGGTTTCGATTATTATTCTGGATTATTTTTTAACAAAACTGATGAGTATGATTTTAGGAATGAACACAATATGACAGACAATAAGATTAGCGAAGAATATGCAATTCGCGTAAAAAATGTCATTAAGAGCTTTGACGGAAAAGAAGAAGTTCTAAAAGGGATTAACCTTGATATTGTTAAAGGCAAAATTACGTTCATCATTGGATTTTCCGGAACTGGTAAAAGTGTATTATTAAAGCATCTGCTCGGAGTTTATCTACCAACTGCGGGCCATGTTGAAGTTTTAGGAAAAAATCTATCCGAGCTCACTCATGATCAAACCATAGAAGTTAGAAAAAGTTTTGGGGTATTGTTCCAGGGTGCTGCACTATTTGATGATCAAACAGTGCTTGAAAATGTTTTATTTCCATTGAACGAGCACCGTCGTGACCTCAAAAAGCATGAACGACTTGAGCAAGCAATGACCCGACTTAAGTTGGTCGGGATCGAAGAAAAACATTTTTACAAACTTCCGGGGCAAATTAGTGGTGGTATGCAAAAAAGAGTGGGTATGGCGAGAGCCATAGCCTTAAATCCAGAAATTCTTTTATATGACGAACCTACGACAGGTTTAGACCCAATTTTAACAGAAATGGTAGATAATCTAATTATTGAGACACATAAGTACCAAGAAGGCTGTACAAGCATCGTGGTGTCTCACGATTTAACTGCCGCATTCCGATTAGCAGATTATATAGCGATGCTTGATAGTGGAAAAGTGTTATTGTTTGGAACTCCTCAGGAATTTTTGGATTCTGACAATAAATTGGTGAGAAAGTTTGTCGACAAAGGGATTCAGCGTAAGTGAACTTACTCAAAACAATAGAATTTAAAGTAGGACTTCTTGTCATAGGGATACTTGGGCTAATTGCCTATATGACAATTGGAGTGAGTGAGGATCCGTCATATCTCGGCAGATCCAATACCTATTGGTTTGAAGTCGACAATGCATCTGGTCTTATCAAAAACAGCGCTGCCAAAATGGCAGGCATTAATATCGGAATTATCAAAGAAATTAAGCTCGTAAATGGTAAAGCTCGACTTTACATCACAGTTGATCCTTCTGTGACCATTACAAAAAAAACTAGAGTAGAAATTCGCGCACAAGGGATTCTTGGAGACAGATACGTCGAGATTGTAATGCTCGATAGTTCTGCACCTGAACTTGCAAATGGCTCCCAGATTGTTGAAGTGATTGATAAAGGCTCTCTTGATGCGGTCATGAATCAAGTCAGTAATTTAACAAGCTCCCTAAGTGATATTGCTGATACTTTAAAGTCGGCTATGACAGGAGAGGGTGATGAT
>JAEYZS010000287.1 GCA_023427925.1 Pseudomonadota bacterium
GTCGTGGGTGATGAAGATCAGTCAATTTATTCGTGGCGTGGAGCGAATATCGAAAATATCTTAAGCTTTGAGTCGGATTATACAGAAGCTCAAGTGATCAAGCTTGAAGAAAATTATCGCTCCACTAAAACAATTGTAAACGCAGCTTCAGAAGTCATAAGAAATAATAGCATTAGAAAAGAAAAAATCCTCCACACGAACAACAAGGATGGCGAAAAGATCATCGCCAAAGAAGTCTCATCTGAATACGACGAAGGAAAGTTTGTCGCACAAGGAATTCAGAATATCATGAAAGACCATTCTGTTTCTTATGATGATATTGCGATTTTCTATCGTGCCAACGCACAATCGCGAGCAATTGAAGAGGAGTTGCGTTCGTACCGAATCCCTTATCAAATCATCGGCGGCGTTAAATTCTATGATCGCATGGAAGTCAAAGATCTGATTTGTTACTTAAGACTAATTCTCAATGAAAATGATGACGTGTCATTCATGCGAGTATTAAATATTCCAACTCGAGGGATTGGCAAGGTAACTTCTGAAAAGATCATCGATTATGCTCACTCCAAAAATATATCACTCATGAAAGCAGCTATTGAAATGTGTGATCATGGCTCGCTCAATTCAGGCACGACAAAGAAGCTTCAATCTTTCATCAATATCGTTCAATACCTCCGCGTGCAATCTCAGGAGCAGCGACCATCGGAGTTTTTAAAGCTAATGATCGATCATTTGCAATTTGTGGAATATTTGAAGTTTGAAAAACCTGAAGATTATCAGACTCGTGTAGAAAACATTAACGAATTGGTGAACGTCCTTTCTAAATTTGAAAAAGAACGCGGACAAGAGGCGACTCTTAGTCAGTTTCTAGAGGAAGTTGCGCTGGTGTCTGACGTCGACGAACTCGATGCCGCTCAACACTCTGTGAAGATGATGACTCTCCACGTATCAAAGGGTTTGGAATATCCTTATGTCTTTATTGTTGGATTTGAAGAGGGAATCTTCCCGTCCACTCAAGCGGTTGAATCCATGAATCCTGAGCAGATGGAAGAAGAAAGAAGATTATGTTACGTGGGAATGACACGCGCGAAAGAAAAATTATTCTTGAGCTTTACTCGCAAGCGCATGCAGTGGGGGCAAGAAATGATCAATCCACCAAGTCGGTTCCTAAAGGAAATCCCGTCCCAATATATTGAGATTCAATCCAATATTGCTCGCCCAAAAAATTTCCAAACAAAGGAAAGTTTCAATTTTCAAATGACTAGCTTAAATGACCCATTCCCTGACTACGAAAGAACTTATGAAGAATCAGACTCGACTGGGTTTGCCAAAGGCATGCAGGTCAGACATCCTGCATTTGGAGTGGGTATTATTCATCAACTCGAAGGTAAAGGCGATGATCAAAAGATTACAATCTTGTTTAAGAACCACACTTTAAAAAAGTTTATCCTTAAGTATGCTCGCTTAGAGCGAGTATAAATTCTGAGTCGCGCGAACCTTAGTGAATTACTCAAAGAGTTGATTTAGCGTTTTTTAAAATTTCCCACTCTTTAATATAATCTGACACATCTGGCTTTAATATCGCACTTGCTGGTGGATTAATGTATTCAGCTTCGACACCATCAAAACCTTTATATATTCTTTTTTCCAAAGACCTTTGAAGTTCAAAATTTGGTGTATATCCGACTTTTCCGCCACCATTAGGTACGTCTACACTCAGATTTGGCATCGCTAAGCCTGAGAGATTTCCCCAGAGTTCTTTTTGGATATCTAATGAGTCCTCAATTGATGTTCTTAAGTGATCTGTCCCTATAGACGGATCACACTGAAACATATAGTATGGTTTCGCTCGAAGATACAACATCCGTCGAGAGATGGCCTGAACGATTGCGGGATGATTGTTGATTCCATTTAGAAGTACCATTTGATTCATCACTGGAATTCCATGATCCACAAATGCACTCACTGCTTGAGCTGCTTCGTGTGTGATTTCCTTTGGATGATTAAAATGAGTCATTAGAAAAACCGGTGAATATTTGCGAATCATTTTCACGAGCTCTTCGGTGACACGATATGGATTGACGACAGGCATTCTGGTTCCAATGCGAATGATTTCCACGTGTTCGATTTTCCTAAGCTCACTCAATACTTTTTCAAGCTGATTGTCTGAGAGAGTAAGAGGATCTCCTCCAGAGAGAATGACTTCTCTTATTCCAGGATGAGCACGAATATATTCAAGTGACTTATTGAAATCGTTTTCACTGAGGAAGGCTTTATTGTTTCCAGTAAACCTTTTGCGAGTGCAGAACCTGCAATAGACCGTACAAAAATCCGTCACCAAAAACAAAACTCGATCTGGATATCGATGCAACAGCCTTGGGGTGACAGAGTTTTTTTCTTCGGCCAAAGGATCTTTCATTTGTTGATATCCGGGTGTGAGTTCCCTGAAATCAGGAGTTTGAATCAATCTTATCGGATCACAATTATTTTCTGGATGCGCGAGAGTGGCATAATATGGTGTAGACCGGATTTGAAAGTTTCCTTCTGCCTTTTTAAATCCCTCGATCTCCGACTTAGTGAGCTTATAGACCTTTTCAAAATCGGCTAAGTTCTTTAATGCATGAGATGCCTGCCACGCCCAAGAAGTCCATTTCTCCATGGGAACGGATTCATAAGGTCCTCGTGGCAATGTTTTTTCAAATTGAAACTTCATGGGCTCTCTTTCTTTGAAATTAGAGCTACCTTACATGACAAAAAGGGTCAATTTCTGCTTTTTTCGGTGTTACAAATCTGCACAGTTATAAATAGCTAAAATCCTTCCTGTTTTTAAGGGCGGCTTTTTAAAGCCTGGAATCACTTTACAGGTGTCTAAAAACAAGACAAATCAAAAGTTCAAAAACATAAACAAAAACAAATGTTTAGATAATTGGCACAAATCCAAGATGGCTCAGTAATTGGATATAGAACTGGTAGGAGAAAAAGAAAAAGGAGAATTACGTTATGAAAACAATAAACAAAAGACTATTAGTCACTTCAGGGCTTTTTGTAGCCTTTAGTGCACTGACTAGCTTTAACCCATTTAATGAGGCTAATCACTTAAGTGCATTAGCAAAAGAAGAAAGTCTAACTTTAGCAACTAGCGCTGTAAACAGAGGTACACAAAGAGTCGATCACGGTCAGACTGCAAGTGTAGACGCAGAATTTAGCAGGCGCAAAGCAGCTCCGGCCCCAGCCCCAGCTCCACAAAAAAAGGAAGACCCAAAGGATTCTGAGGAAGCAAAAACACAAGAGACTGCAGATGCAAATAAAACTGCGGCCACGGCTCCATGTGCTGATGGAAACTGTGGTGAAGTTCAGGTTTCAAAAGCTGCTGAAAGTCTTTCTGTAGATATACAAAGAGCACAAGAACAAATTATGACAGACCCAAGCCTCTCTAATAAAGAAAAAGCAAAGCGTATGGCTGAAATTGAGGAAGCAGGAAGACAGTCTTCTCGCAAATCCATTGAGAGATCTGCAATCTTCTGCCCTGGTGATTACTCTGGAACTAGAGAAGACTTTAGAGAAAGAGCGAAATGTTATAAAGACTATAGCGATGGATTTAAAGCCCAAAGAAAAAAACCACAGATCTATGAAAAGTTTGTAACTGAATTATCTAAATTTATCGAAGAAATCCGTGCTAGTGACCTCTCTGCTAGTCAAGCCAATAGCGTTTTGAGAAAAATGCTAAGAGTGGCTAAAGACAATAGAGATAAAGAACTCGTCGAAA
This sequence comes from Pseudomonadota bacterium, assembly GCA_023427925.1. GTDB lineage: Bacteria > Bdellovibrionota > Bdellovibrionia > Bdellovibrionales > JAEYZS01 > JAEYZS01. Next base: position 3,767 of record JAEYZS010000287.1, read on the forward strand.
ATATTGAAGTTGCAATTGCTGCATACAAAGTCGACAGAGAGACTCAAGTTTTTGCAAAAAACATGGAAAGACAAATCAGAGAATTTGAAATGAGACAATCCGCAATAAACAACCATGGTGCATTTTTGCAAAGCATGGGATTGAACCCTCAACAAGATATGCAATTCCAAAATTTAATTGTTGCTGCAAAAGAATCTCAATATAACATCGAAGCATCATTCGCTAGACTTCAACACGTCTATAGACAATCACTTCCTAAAGCTAGTGATGACGAAAGCACTGTAATCTCAAGCCGCAGAGACGAGTTAACCGATGTTTACAACTCTCTTGTTGCTGACATCGATCCAGATGGAACCTTGATCACAGACACTCGCTTAACTTCTCTGGATACAACTGTCGCTTTTGCACCAAGAACTCAATCAGGCGTTTCTATGATTGGCCAAAATAGCATAAATACTTTTGGACCAAATTCATATAACGGAAACAACAACTTTATGAATGGAAACCAATACGCAGGATCGTTTGACACTTGGAATATGAATAGAGGGAACAACATCACTGGCGGAACTCCAGCATTTCCAAACAATTTACCAAGAACAGGCAACAACAACATGATGATCCAAAACCACAATCAACCATGGAACAACAACCAGTACAACAACCCAGGCTACGCAAACATGCAAGCAAGACCATTGACTTAATCTTAGAACTTAAATTGTGCGAGGATTGCGCAAACTCCTTTCCTAACTCCTAAGGTGGCCCTAAAAAGCCACCTTTTTTATTTTAAGAGCCAACAATCAAACGAATTCTATCCCCCCTTACTTCTCGCTTTTTCAAGCGCTCGCAGAGGGGTTTTCCGGTCCCAAGGATGGGCTGAGGTAAAAGAAAAAAAAAGCCCGGGTTTCCCCGGGCACAAAAGACAACTACACTTCCACTTCAATGGTGTGGTGCAAAGGTGATTAGAAAGTAATAGCTGCTTTTGTTATAATTGCATAAGCATCGTCATTTGGCTTATTGAGACCGCCGCCCTTGAATGCGTCACCAGTCATTAAGTAACCCACATCAAGTCCGATAACAAATCTCTCAAAAGGACGATGA
>JAEYZS010000108.1 GCA_023427925.1 Pseudomonadota bacterium
AAGTAAAGCAGAAGATTGTTTTTTAGCTAAAGATTTGCGTCTAGTTTGATATGTTTTTGAATGAGTTTTGCATGGACTTTTCTAACAGTGCTACCTTCTTCAAATCCCAAGCGAATGGGTGCTAGCCAACCATACAAAATAAAATCATCCACAAGTACAAACGAGTGATCGGTACGATCGTATCTACATTCGTTAGCTACTTCCTGCATGATTGTTGAAATCTGTTTTGCAATCCACAAATTCCTACAAAGCCAAAATACAGTATTCGTTTTTAAATTTAAGGTGTGGTCTGAGCCTGATCTTTTATATCGTTCTTTGTCCTTTAAATTTAAATCGACCTCATATCCGACAATAATCTTATTCTTGCCATTTCCAAATACAGTCATTCCATCAGGAATATGTCTTGATTGCTCCATTCGAAATGGAAACACTGTTCTAGGAAGGCTTGCTAATTCTTGCTCACTAAAAAACTCTACGGGAATATTTTTACTTCCTAAAAGATCTCCCAATTGAAATGTAGTTCCTAAATAATCATGAGCAGGTGCATGCACTTTGTATCTTTGGTTGGTTAGATCATCTCGGTTAAGTAAAAACGTCTCAAATCCCTTTTTACTTAAACACCAAAGCTTTTGCGGTAGATATTTGCCTTTTGGTGCAAAATCTAAATACCCTTCATCATAGAGCTTTCTTAAAATTTTGTACGTAGACCAGCTACTATACTTTTTAAATGCGACTTCTTTTAGTAATTGCGTACTTGCAAGCTTCCATTTCCATAAAAACTCTAAAACTGTGATTTCATTCTTTGTTAAATCACGTATAACTTTTCTTCTTTTCATTAAACCCTCTTTTATTGGTTCCAAGAAACGAAAAGCATGGGGTCGCCATGCTTTGAACTTCTATCCTCAAATTTTTGATACACCTCTAGCGTTCAGGTCATTTCATAATCACCTCCATAAGCGTTTAAATTAATTAAAATTGATTTTAAAAAGATTTTGGATACACGTATCCCTTGAGCGAAGCTTTTTCATTAAAAGCTACAAAACAGAGGGTTTTTATACACAGGTGGGCGCCCTCTAAAAATTACAGTCTAAATTTTATAATATTTAGGCGAATTTTAATTATAACCCTCTATAATAGGCAATCATAAACCTATATGTTACTATAGGTTTATGGCCAGAGAAGATATTTTACATAGAGATTTCAACGCTAGAAGAAAAATGAAGAGACCTATTTTGCCGAATAAATTTGGTTTAGTTGGCCTAAGAATTGGAGAAGTCTCTAAAAAATCAGGTATTCCCATCGTCACCATCCGCTTTTATGAAACTCAAGGATTAGTGGCCAAAGGGAATTTACAAAAATCCAAACACCGTAGATATAATCCCAATATTTTGAAAGAACTTGAATATATTCGTTTGTGCAGACTTGCGGGTCTATCGTTGCCTGAAATTAAATCTATAATGAAAGCCAGTAGACCTTTTAAATTACCAGCGCCAAGAACCGTAAAGGCCGTTTATAGAGTTTTGGAGAGCTTAAGATCAAAAATTATTGCACTAGAAGATCTTAGAACAGCTTTAAAAAGCCGCTTGAGAAATCCTTCTGAAAAATAAGCGGTCATTAAGGCAAGCGTTTCAATTCATAGTAAAACCAATATTCTGAGAAACAGATTTCCTAAGCATTCAGAAAAGATAAAAATAAAATCAGAGCTTCGAACTCTGATTTTATTTCTTTATAAAGGTTTAACTAATTGGCTAGGAAACAAGGGATCAGCGACCTCAAAGAGCTTTCTTATTTTAGGGGAAGATATACTTCAGTAATCATATCTTTTTCCTGCACGTTCGGTCCCACATTGACGTAGTGGAAAAACATTGGGAAGTCACCTCGCACTTCTCCACTTTGAGGAAGCCAAGTTTTTTGGAGAAAAAAAGCCGTCTTATTATTGTAGCGGGAGCCAATATCTCTAGCACGTGCGCATCGATTAGCAGGGATCACCTTTCTGATCACGCCATAAGGATTTTCTTCAATGTTCTCATCAAAAGAAATGCAAAAATCTACTCGATGCTCCGACGGAGGCGTATTTTGTGGATCAGTGTAGTGGACACCATAGTTTCGGTACTTCAACTGATCCGTAAGTTGATGCTCAAGCTTCCAGGCAATCAATTTTTTAGCAGTCACATGTTCGAGTGACGGTGAACCGACATGTTCTACACAGGCAAGTAAAGTTAATGGAAACAAAATGATTTCGACGTTCATTCAAACTCCCATTCTCTTTTAACATCCGTCGAAATGACGGTCATCAAAGAAATCTTTTGGATAAGGCTTCGGGACGGCATTGCATTGATTTAAAGAGGCTCTAGCCCTCCATAACCAATAAAACGAACCTTAATGACTTTACAAAAATTGGCTTTCGACCCTAAGTACCAGTTTTTGGCTTAAAACCCTCAAGACCTATATAAAGAGACCAACTTGATACTTTTAAACGCTTTACCGAACACCCCAGCCAAAACCAATATAGAAGAGGGCTGTATTTTGATGACCGCAGGATGGCTCTTGGAGATTTGGTTTACGTGCTGGCTTGACATTTAAACTACACATGCTACGCTTGTAGAAACATATCGAAAAATAAGATCAAAAAGAAAAACATGAGTTATGCACTTTCAATTTTAATTATACTTTTAGGACTCCAGGCTCAGGCTGAGTGCCAATCAACTACTGCGTTAACACTTTCTGCGGATTTTAAAACTGCTTATGGTGTGCCTAAAGTTGGCTACGGACCATTCTATGAGGGTTATAGCTGGGATGTCCTAACATCAAAGGTGACAGGTAAATTTGATGGAGTTGGATGGCCAGGTGTATATGCTACAACTGAGTTTTTAAAATCGTCGCGAGATGGAAAATATCTCATCGGTCTTGCCTATAACTATTTAGTAGTTTGGGATGTAAAATCTCAACAACGGATAGTCACGAAACGATCCCCTAGGGATGGTTTAGTTGGGTTTGTCGAAATGGCAGGCGACAACCTTGTTTTAGTGCGCCGAAGTGGGCATCTGGACTTTATTGATGAAATTAGTGTTATAAATGTTAAGTCTGGTGAGACTGTTTATCAACTATTTCGCCCAACTAACGCCCCCTTCACTATGAACGACACTAGAATAGCAATCTCTGAGACGGGAAATATTCTTTACGTAGCTTATATTGAAAACTCGCCTGATTTTAAATATATTTTAACTCGAATAGATATTCTCGATGGCAAAAAGCTGAGTGTAGAAATCTCCGATAGCCATCCAAGATTATTTGAGTCGCATGGAAAGCTTTACACCTACAATTACGATTCTCACCATTTCGAGACTCGAATGATGAGAGTTTATGATGCTGCAAACCTTGAGTTAGTAGAAGAATATGTTTACCCGGAAGCAAATTATGGTTGGATAGATCCACTTGCTGTAATTTTTCAGGTTTCTCCGCAACAGGGTATTGCAAAAATTGGAACCAGAAACGTGGTCGATCTCAAAACAGGAAAAATACTTTTCAGATTTGATAATGAAATTTATGCTATCGATTCATATCTATCAGTTGATGGAAAGACTTTTGGGGTCGTAAATCACCAATATGTACACCTCTATGACACGTCAACATGGAAATTAAAAAGCAGTACATGCTTTAGCAATTCAACTCGAAAGTAAATATTGTGAGCATGAGCTAGATTGCCCAGGCCAAATCACTTGTTTCTTGATTGAAGTCCGTAGAGTTTTATACGGACTTCTTATTTTTAAGTCTTATTCTTATATTCACAAACGCCTGCAAACTTATCCAACCAAATTAGAAAGGTAGCTTTATAGACAAACTACATCCCTGTAAGTTGTTTTGTAAAAAGCGAATGACTAATTGGTCCGCGTTTATATGCTTTTATCGCAGCCCCACGCATCTCAGTAGTTAGATTAACTAATACTTCGCCAACTCCAATGGAAAAAGCCAACCAAAATATAAAATGAATTAATTTGAACACAGTCACAAAACCTCCTTTAACGACCCCTAATCTTCTTTTTGGGAATATTGATCGAGACCAACTTCGGCTTTGATTTTAGAGCCTTTAGACAACGTTTAATCGTCGTTGTCCCTAAATCAAAATGCTTCGCAAGTCGCTCAATACTCCATTTTTCGATCCAACGAAGTTTTGCCAGCACCGTCAGATCAATTTCTTGCTTCTTCCACGAAACATCGTAAAATCGATTTACGGTGAGCTTCTATGGTTCGACTAGATTGGCATTAGGTCCACCATTTTTGGAACCTGGAATTATCATAAAAGGACTGGATATAAAGCTAAAGACCGACACAATTTCTACAAAAATAACCTACTACAGCTTCGCGCTTGAGGTTCGTGTTTTTGAAGAGCAGGTTTTATGATTTGATCGTACATAAATCGTCGCCCGTCTTGAGTTTGAATGCTTTTTTCATATAGAGCTACAAATGCTGTAAAGACTTTTTTGCTCGACTCTAGAGTCATTGGTAAGTTTAAATAGGCCTTTAAAAATTCTGTCGGAATATTATAAATTGATTCGGATTTAGTGATCACATCCATCGTTAAGCGATCAACTTCTTTACGAAGCTTAGGCTGCGAAACAAGGTCGATGTGAAATCTCCAATTCACCTCACTAGGATCAACAGCCTTATAGTTTTCAGGCTTTATAATTTTAGAATTTGGCGTGTGAAAATCCCAAGACCCAAAGAGTAACGTTTGGAATAGGTTTAATGGAGTTGCAGAGACTTCTCTTGTTATTATTTGCAATACATTAGTTTTGAATACAATTTCTCTATTATAAATAAAGAAATCTTTTCCTACTCTTGCATTTGGATTTACTCTGAAGCGAACAAAATAGTCTCCTTTATCTGGGTGCCAAGGTGAGTATCCCTTCATCGTATAAAAGCCTGTGCCTCTTCTTGCGTTGTATGCATCTTCTTGGAACCACTTTGGCGCAAAAGACATTATAGCGTTTGGCTTTCCGTAAGGAGAACTCGAAATGGCAGCGATTGTTTCTTGGCGCCTAGTTTGATGAGTTACGACATCAATACCTAATTCTGCTGCAGTTTTACCAAATCCAAAATTTTTGTTTTGAAACTGCAAAAAAGACTCAGCCCTATAGATTTTAAAGCTACTATCCGTAAGGTTTGATAAAATTCCTTTCGGGTCAACTTTCTTTAAAAGATCGTGAGCGTATTCTTGGTCATATGCTCTGCGATTAAAAAGAGTATAGTTTTTTAAAATTGCTGATTTTTGATACTTTGTTAATGCAATATTTTCTAAAGGCACAGTGCTTAAATAAGATCGAATCTGATATGCAGTACTCTCGGGAATTTGTAATGAATAAATAGCTGCTTTAAAAATATAATTGTGGATAGCTATTAAGCGTTGATTATCTGAAATTCTATCTAAATGTAAATTGATTTCTTGTTTTACTACGTCCTGAACTAAATTTTCAGAAAAATTCAAAGTATCAAGCTGAATAACAGCTCGGCTGTAGCTATCATATGAATAACCAGGCTTGTGCTTTTCAACTATGTGAACATTGGCAAAACTAAATCTTTCTTTGATTCGTGATCTTAATAGTTCAACGTTAGACCTCTCGCCTTCTAACATAATCTCTAAGGGAGAATGTTGCGTGAACGAAAATGGAAAGATATTTGAAAAGTGATAATCAAGGCGCTCTTTAATTAAACGCTTATCTCCCAACTGTGATCTTGATAAAAAATGTGAGTATTGTAAAAGATCAGCTGCAGAGTTCCCAACCAATGAAACTCGAACTCCATGGCTCTGACCCATTTTAACAAGGTCTCGAAGCTCAATATTTTTTGTCATCACGGTGCGAAGATTTTCTAAAAGTAAAGATTCTGAAACCTCAAGGGTAACTGCAGATTCTTGCCAGGGAAATGGCGTATTCATTTTTCCTGGAAG